>NZ_JAKUFV010000010.1:0-136890 GCF_022663595.1 Bacillus cereus group sp. BfR-BA-01360 | reverse complement strand
TATTAACCAAAGACCAAGAAAATGTTTAGCGTGGAAAACTGCCCACGAAGCGTTTCAGGAGGAACTGTCGCACTTAGATTGACAAACTGTCTTATGAAAAGGAGTGTTTTTATGAGAAATTATTATACTGCGCCTTCTTTAGTAGATATAAGTATTACCAATAGATGTAATTTAAAATGTGATTATTGTTATGCATCTTCTAGTCCATTTGAAACAAAAAATGAAGAAATGGATCTAGTTCATTTAAACACCTTATTTCAAGATTTAGATGATATGAATGTTCATAGGATTTCTTTAACCGGGGCGAGCCTTTTATTAGAGATGATTTTTTCGAGATATTGAATGCTACTCAAAAATACAAATTTGCTAAAATAATTAATTCAAATGGAATTTTAATAAGTGATAAAATTGCAAATAAATTATCGAAATTTGATTTTGATAGAATATGTATCACCCTAGATGGAAGTTGTCCAGAAGTACATGATATAATCCGTGGTCATGGTAGCTTTAAAAAAACAATTAAGGGTATTAAAAATTTACAAAAATATAATTTACCTGTATCTACACTTTTTACATTAAATAAAACAAATGTTAATGACCTTATTAATACAATTAAACTGAATAAACTATTAGGGATAACTTATATGACAGTAATGGTAGTTTGTCCAACAGGTAGAGCCTCTGATGGAAGTATTTTAGCGGATAAAGAAAATTGGTATCCTATGTTTTTAAATTTATCTGAAATGAAAAGTAGAGACAATATTAAATTAAATTTTAAAATAATTCCCCCTAATGAAAGCCCTGTATTTTGGTTATATTATTTTCCTTTAGAATATTATAATCGTTTAGATTTATTATCTGTTTGGGATCAAGATTTAAATTTAGCGAATCTTAATACAAAAACAAGGGAAATATCATGTCAAGCTGGTGTAAAAGCCTGTTCTATTGCTTACAATGGGGATGTATTTGGTTGTGATTTGATGATGGGAATTGATGAATTTCGAGCTGGTAACATTAAAAGTACATCAATCAAGGAAATTTGGAATAACTCTTCTGTTTTTAATAGATTAAGAAATATAACATTCAATAACATAACTGGTAAATGTAGTTCTTGTAGTCATAAATGGTGTGGGGGAGGCTGTAGATCTTCTGCATTTAATTTAACAAATTCAATATATGGTTCTGATAGTAGTTGCTTTTTTGAGGAGAGTGTAAAAAATGGATGATATTAAATGTTTTACTATTGAAGGTAAAAAAAATATATTGTTTAGACAAGAAGGCAATCAATATGTGTTTTTTGATCCTATTGCTTTAGAATATTATGTAACAAACTACATAGGTGCAGAAATTCTATATTACATTTCTAAAGGAAAAAATTTCAAATTCATTGTAGATAAAATATCAGAGGAATATGACATAACTGAAGATATGGGTAAAGAAACAACAAAAGAATTTCTATTGGATTTCCCTCTATTGAGTATTATATCTTCTAATTTAATAGAATCTGATATTTATAAAGAGATTTCAGCATGAAGTTTAATTGTTTTAAAAATATTAAAGAAATTAATCACATAGCTATACCATTAATTGCGAATTCAATAGCTGGATTATTAATAAAATTAGTTGATCAAGCTATGATTGGTAGAATTTCTGTCGAAGCATATGGAGCTATCGGTGTAGTAAGTTCACTTTTATTTACCATTGCAGGTATATTAGGGGTAATGTCTGTTACCTTTAACATTTATGGGTCCAGAAGTATGGGACAAGAAGATATAAAATCATTTAACAATTATTTTATATCTTCAATTTTTCTTAATATAATTATAGGTGTTTCATTAACATTCTTATTACTAATATCTCAAAGACCTTTATTATCCATCGTTTTTGGATTTAAAGGAACTATCTTAGAAGACTCTCTTCAGTATTTAACAATTATGAGTGTGTATGTATTAATTCAATTATTATTATTTACATTTTCTACTTTTTTTAAAATAATAAAAGAAACTAAATGGATATTTATAGGTTCAACAATCGCTTCAGTTATGAATGTTATCTTAAATTTCCTCCTAATTTTTGGTAACTGCGGATTTCCTGAATTAGGAATACGAGGTTCAGCCATAGCAACTATAATTGCTTTAAGTACAAATTTGATTATTTATGTTTATTTGTGCAGAAAACATTTAACAGTTACTTTTACAAACTTCACAACATATATTAATAATTTAAAATTCATATGTAAAAAAAGCACTTCTCTAGTGGGTCAAGAAATCTTAGAAGGTGGTATTTTTATAATAGCCGTTAATGCAATGATTGCTCGAATAGGCGATATACAATTATCAGGATATTTATTAGTTTCTCAAATTTTAAGTATTGTTTTAATTCCAATGTATATGTATTCTTCATCTATTCTGACTTTAGTTAGTGAAAGATATGGATCTAATCAACTAACAGATTTAAGAGAATTTCCTAAAATAACTCTAGGGCTTATTATGCTATTTTACATATTTTTAAGTATTATTTTTATATATTTTAAATATGAGGTTTCAGCTTTTATTACAAATGATATTAATTTGATTAATTATGCTACAAATATTCTTATCTTTATTATTTTAGCTAATATTTTCAATCCCCTACATAATGTTTATAAATATGCTTTACAAGCTATTGGCCAAAGTAATTATGTATTAATAAAAACAGCTATAATAAATTTGATTACTTTTTTAATAATGCTAATTTCTATCTTTATGTTCAAATTAAATTTATTTGGTGTTTTTATTAGCTTATTTTTTAATTATGTAATGTTATCAATTATTTTTTCTAAAAAATACAAAGATGTTCTTAAAAATATCTCTAGTAATAGGGATAGTGATAAAATTGTATAGATAAGCCTAATACTAACATAACACTACTTATCGATAGTATCCAAAAAAGCTTAGAGTTCTCATATGATTCTAAGCTTTACTTTTGTAAAAGATTATTTCCAAAACTCATACCATTTCTTATCTTTACTTGCGGCAATCATCTTCTTAACTTCCTGGACTTCTCTTATTGTTTGCATAAGCATTTCATCACGCCCTTGGTTCTTCGCCACATCCTCGCTAGAATTTGTCGCTATAAGTACCTGGGATTCCTGTATCATTTGTATAGCGCTTAATAATTCTGATTCTCTTTGTGCAAATCGCCGGTCTTGTTCAATTAAACGTTTGCTTAATTCTTGTAGTAATTCATTTTGCTTTTTAATGACCTCGTTTTGATCTTGAAGCATCGTCTGTAGCGTTGTAGCGTTGAAATCCGGTTCTTCATAGCGCTCAACTTCATGTCGCTCTAATGGCAACACTTCAACACCTTGATGCCATTATACTATTTGCTTTGTGGCATTTTCTAATGTCATATCTGTGTCATTCTTCAAGTTTATGATCTTACGGAATACTATTACATCGCTTTCTCTATATTTCCTATGCCCACGTTCATTTTTAATGAAGGTATAACCCTCCTTTTCGAGTACATCAGCATACTTACGTAATGTGCTAGATTGGATACCTAATTGCTCTGCCACGTCGCCAGGACTATATAACGTCTTCATAGCGTTTCACCTCAAAAATATATTCGCTATAGCAATGATATATCCTTTTTCCTAATAATTCACGTATGATTTGTTTTAAAATTAAACATTTAATACCAACATCAAAATCTTTTTTCTATATACAAGATTTTATGCAAAAAAAGAATAGCGAGGATCCCTAGAATCCCCGCTACATCAACGATGTATAAAATCCTGTATACGAGATAACCAGACAAAAAAAGAATAATCCCTGATAATACAAGGATTCTATGAAAACGTTGCTACCGATAATGAGACGTTATGTTAACCTTACATGAATAGGATATACAATTTACATCAAGTTATTTAAGAAAAGGTTTACTAGTAGACATATAGATTTTGAATTGTTAAAATATTCAAGTTGTTAAAAAAGGAGGGGTATAGATGAAACAAGAACAAATGAGTAACCTTAATAAAAAAAGTTGGGAACATTCAGCTTATCAAGCTTGGGTAAATAGGCATGGGGTTCCAATAGATTTTGCTAAAACAATCACTGCAAACCCGCAAAAACAGATATCATATTACCTTCAATATACAGGAAATGTAGAAAAGAAAAGAATAATTAATCTGTTAGGATCCAAAGGAAGTAAAGCTGTCGCATTTGCTTTAATGGGCGCTGATGTAACTGTGGTAGATATTTCTGAAAGTAACGCCCAGTATGCAAATGAATTAGCTTACGAGTCAGGTGTTAATATTACATATATTGTATCCGATGTTTTGGATCTACCTATAGATATACAAGGATTTGATTATGTAGTGTTAGAACTAGGTGTGTTGCACTATTTCGTTGACTTAAGGCCTCTTTTCGATACAGTCTATAAATTACTAAAAAAGGGTGGTATGTTCATCTTGCGTGATTATCATCCAGTTTACTCTAAGCTTATACAGTTTCAAGATGGAGAAATAAAAGCCAGCGGTAATTACTTTGATAATGAAATTATTGAAGAAGAAGTAGTTTACACTAGTTTACTATCAGAAGATGAAACAAACTCTATACCCTCAGTAAGAATTAAGCGGTGGACCTTAGGTGAAATTATAACAAACTTAGTTCAATCTGGATTACAAGTACAATCACTAACTGAAGAATCTGGCCCACATCAAAAATGGGTTTTCCCCCAAGATGCACCTACGGAAACAGAATTTAAGATTCCTGGACTATATACACTAATAGCTATTCGATAATAGATAGATTATAAATTCAAGTGACTTCCGAAAACGGATTTTACGTCAACTAACCCTTTTTCGGGGTTAGTTGGTTTTTATTTCTCCTTGTTTTTGGGTGTGAGTGCTGGCTGGGGGGTTAGGGGGCTAATCCTCTAGAACGTAACTTTATATAGAGTAAGCTTATCCCTTAGGACGATAGGACTGGCGGTTCGGCGGGTACAATTGCTAGTCCAAGTCGAGCAACCGATATCCTCGTTTTTGGTCTGTTCGACTTGGCGAAAGCGAAAAACCCGCCGAAAAAAGTTCCGCAAGGACAACATCAAAAAGAAAAGACGATGGTCTTGTTGAACTGTACCCTATAAAATGGACAGTTCAATATTTACATACATCGTTTTGTTTTTATTCATGAAAGGAGTATGCGAAAATGAATTGGATTAAAAAAGTGTCTGTTAATCCATTAAATGAGAAGTCCTTTGAAATGAGCCCTGCAAATAGCAATGATGAATTAAGAATACAAAGTGTACATTTAGAAAGAGAATATAATAATATATCTATACTAGCACAATTATTTATGGCAAATCATATACTGTACGATGTGCCAACTTTATTATCTGCTATACCTATCACAAGCCCCCAAATAAATGAAATTGCAAATCACTTTAATAAATTCCAAAAAATATATGTTAATAACCAATTAAAACGTATTCAGTTCCAGGAATTAAAATCCTTTTCAAAAAATCAGTTTAAAGATATGCTCAAAAATAATGCCATCCATCCTATTGTTCAAGAACTATATTTTTTGACAGAAAAAGAATCTATAGAGGATAGATAAATAAATACAAGTGAAAAACAACAAGTAAAATATAAAGTGTTAAAAGAATATATAGAACCCTCTACCATTATCAATTCAGATTTAACTCGGGCCATGTGGTTTATTAAAAATACATTTTGTTTAACGGAGACATCATTTACTGTATTACCAATTGGATGGGAGTTAAAAGATAATCTAAAAGAATTAGAAACCCTTAAACTATTTAACGAAATGTCGGATTCCCTATTAATGACCATTGATTCAGAAAACAATAAGGTACTATATATTGATTGTATTAATAGGAATATAAAAAATGGTGCATAAGACGATCGTTTATTGAAGATACATTTAGCAAAAAATATTTTTTAATGATCCAATTCTTCATTGCTTGCAACAGGATATGTGAAAGTATGTACTTTAAAGTATTAGATGTTTTAGTTGAAGAAAAACTATGGAAATAGTTAAACTTTTTAAAAAATTTATATACCATTAAATAGAGCTTCTTGGGTTGTCTTTCAATCAATTTTGATTTACTTAAAACAAATATGTACCTTTTCCCTCTCCCTTCTCTTCCTTGTTTCTTTCTAAATATTGAGGCGAGAGTCTTAAGCGAGACAAAGAAAGGAAATGACAAGATCTGAAAAAAGTTCTTGTCATTTCCCTTCTTGCTTTTCTAATGCATATAAGTCTTCTTCTATATTTGTTAATTTATCGACAATTAACTTTCTTGCGTCTTCAATCCCTTGATTATACGCATATGGTCCTATTAATTTGACCATCTCCTCGATTAAACGTTCCGCTTGAAAGCGCCCAATTTCTTCTAAATCTTGTTCTTCAAAAAATCGCTGAATGTTTGCTACAAGTTGACCTTTTCTCTCATTTGATATTTTTACATTCATCATCTATAAATCGCTCCTCTATTTTTGCGATAACCCTTTTCTTAACTGTACCATAGAAAACCTTGTTCCCGGACAAGATTTTGTCACACCTTCTAATTCACGATGACCAAGTATGTGTTTTTCGCTTAATGCAAACTGCTTCATAAATGTTCGGCATAATGCATATAACGATTGTATTTGCGCAGGTGTTGGGTCATATTTATCAAAATTTCCCGACATACATATGCCAATCGTTTCACTATTATGTCCTTTTGCATGTGCTCCTACATGCAACCCTCGCCCTTCCAATACTGTTCCATCTTCTTCAATAAAATAGTTATATCCAATACCGCTCCACCCTCTTTCTTTTTGATGAAATTCATGCGTTTTATATATGTCCCATCCATCTTCAGCAGTATGGTGGATAATCAAACTGTTGACATTTTTTAGTGACTGTAATTCATCACGAAATGTTAACCGCGTTTTCTTCACATTCATTTTAACTCTTCTCATCCCTTTCTAAACGATAAAGAATGCGTTCTATATTTTTCTACATGCCAGACAGATCAATGCTCACTATCGTTTTATCATCGGGACGTACTCGATCTTGTTTCTCTAATTCTTCTATTATAGATATATATGTTTGTATACCATTCGCTCTTATATATTGCACCGTTTGCTCAAATGACCAATTCGGATGAAATATCCCATCTGAGCAAATAAAAATTTCCTTTATTTGTTCTACCGATATCTCTCCCTTTTGAATCCATTGCATCGCTTCTGGCATTCCATTGGCTACGGAATAACCATTTGGCATGTTTGCTAAATAACGATTATATTTTAGCTGCTCTTGAATATTTTGGAACACATGCTCATCCGGTACTGGTAAGCCTTTCTTCCGATCGTCTTCGCGCTTTCTTTTTGCACGTGCACTAATTCCTTTTACTGTATCCTTCGTTAGTACTTTCACTGTTTCATCATGAAATGTAACAGCAATCATACAATCGCCGAGCTGTGCATATTGAACGCTTGTTTCTCCTATTCGTACTGCAGCAATACATGTACACCAAAGATGATCTTTTTTTAATGTATCAACCTTATATCGCTCCATTTCTTTTTGCAACGCCTCATTCGCTTCTATTATTTCCTTTTCTAGCGATATGATCTCTTTTTGTGCTTTAAAACGATTGGCAAATAAATTTGATGCTAAATACGCCCCATTATGTCCGTTTTCATCTTGAAATGCAACAAGTGGTGTTGCCCCATCACATACGCCATACATCTTTACATCCTCATTACAAAAAAAGGTATCTTCACATTCTCTTTTTAAAGGGCTTTTCTTCTGCCACGTTTTGATTCTCAAAACCGCCCCTCCTTTACTATTAAATAATTTGTTTTTTCAAATTAATCTAATTTACCAAAATAAACTGTTTTTCCTTAAAACTTCCTCTTTCGTATATAATTTTGAAATAATATGATTTTTTAGTGAAGGACGGGAAAAAGATGGTCAGATTTCTTGGAGTTATTATCGGGTCTATTATTATTGCAATTGCCTTTAATCTTTTCCTTATCCCACACAAAATTTTAAGTAGTGGAATTGGTGGAATTGCTATTATCTTAGGAATTGTAACACCTGTAAATACAGGTATTATTAATTTTGTCTTAAACGTGCCCATTCTTATTTTAGGATACATAGGCCTTGGAAAAAAAGTTATTTTTAATACAATTGTTTCTGTAATTGTATTATCTGTTTCTTTATATTATGTTCCAGTGCAAATTGTCGCAAAAGATCCTCTTCTCTCTTCCATATTTGGAGGCGTGATTGCTGGAGCAGGTGCCGGTCTAGTTTTTAATTGTCAAGGCTCAACTGGTGGCTTCGATATTATCGGAATGTTACTATCTCGTAAAAAAGATATTAATCTTGGTGGGTTTCTCATTTTCTTAAACGGAATTGTTATCATCATTGCGGGATTTTTCTTTGACTGGGATGTAGCATTAACAAGCTTACTTTCCATCTATGTAACGGGTAAAGTAATTGATGCGACTTATACAAAACATCGTAAAGTTACACTTATGATTGTAACAAATCAAGCTGAAGAAATGAAGCAAAAGCTTCTTTCCACTGTTGTACGTGGCATTACACTTCTTGATGGTGAAGGTGCCTATTCTAGCGAGAAAAAACGTGTATTGATGACAGTCGTTTCAAAAGAAGAACTCGCTAGTATGAAACTAGCTATCTCCGAAATCGATCCTAAAGCATTTGTGAATATTACGGAAACAGTAGAAGTGCTAGGATTGTTTAGAAAAGCTTAAAAAGCTAGGTGCAACACCTAGCTTTTTATTCTATTCCCCATGCACTCAATTCTATTGCCAAATGGATCAAAAAGATAAAAGCGAATTACATCTGGACGAGCATCATCATCAATAACTTGAATTCCTTGTTCGATTAACCTTTCTTTCAATTCATCAATTCGTTGAACGAAAAAAGCTGGATGTGCTTTTTTTGCTGGCAAAAACGCTTCTTCAACTCCGATATGAATCTCTTGATCCCCGCACCGAAACCAACACCCGCCACGCTTTTTTAATTCCTTCGGTTTCGGTATCTCTTCTAACCCCAGCACCTCTCCATAAAATTGTCTCGCTTCCCTTTCACACCCTATAGGTGCAGCTACTTGTACGTGGTCAATCCCTTGAATATATGTCACCATTCCCTTCCCCCTTTACATGCTTATTGTACTGCACTGCGCTAAGAAATGAACTTATTTCATTGTTATACCACTCAATAGCATTTACTTATCGTTATTTTCACTTAATTCCGAATAAAACACAAAACACACTTCTGTAACTTTGTTTTATATAGAAATACATATTATTTTTCATATATGATATATTATAACTTATTGAATCTGTCTTACATGATTGTTGTACGGAGGAAAAGCTATGATTCGTAAAAAGTTGTCACCTATTTATAAAAAGCGTCAATCCATTAAACCACGACGTTTTCGCAATACTATAAAACAACATTCCTTGACAGAAGGGTACGCATCCCTTTTTCAGCATAATCCCGATGGTATTATCTCTTTAGATTTGCAAGGAACTATATTACATATTAACCCATCTGCGGAAAAAATATTAGGATATGCCTCACATGAATTAGAGCAAACAGTGATTACCGCTATTGTTGAAAAACATATTTCCGATCACGTATTGCGGTATATTAAAAACACGACGTCCGATTATCAAACAGAATATAGAATTTCTATTTATCATAAGAACGGTTCTAAAATAGATGTTATCACAAAATTAGTCCCAATTTTTATTCACAAGCAACTGACTGGCGTATATGCGATTATCAAACCACTTGAAAAATCTGAGAGAATTGCACAAATACTAAAAGAGAGCGAAAAACGTCTGCGAACGTTAATGAATGCAATGCCTGCTTTTGTTATTTTTAAAGATCATGAAGGGCGCTGGATAGAAGCAAATGATTATGCACTTTCTTGTTTTGACTTCCATGATGTTCCTTATCATGGAAAAAAAGATAGTGAACTGATCCAATATAATGAGGCATATCGAGAAGCTTTTCTACACTGTGAAGAAATTGATGAAATCGCTTGGCAAAAGCGAGAAATTATTCACGGTGAGGAATTTATTATACATAAAGGTACTTCTAATCTGATTCTAAATCTTTCTAAAGTTCCTCTTTTTCATTCAGACGGTTCTAGAAAAGGAATCATTGTTATGGGAAGAGATGTAACGGAGTTAAAGGAGACTAAAAAGTTATTAAGAAAGTCTGAAAAATTAGCGGTAGTCGGACAACTGACAGCCGGAATTGCTCATGAAATTAGAAATCCGCTTACGTCATTGAAAGGATTTTTAACTTTATTAAAACCGGAAATTTCCGAACAAAACAAATGGTATATTGATGTAATGTTAAGTGAAATTTCACAAATGGAATCTATTACAAGTCAATTTATGGCCATGTCTAAACCACAGGTGTTATCAATTGATTTCCATCAAATCCAAACATTAATTGAAGAAGTTGTTACATTTATTTTACCTACCGCAATCATGCATAGTGTCCATATTATTATGGATCATACTGCAGTCATACCTGAAATTCAATGTGACGGTAATCAATTAAAACAAGTTTTCATTAATATTTTAAAAAACGCAATTGAAGCAATGCCAGATGGAGGAAATATTTTCATTCAAACTGAAGCATTGGATAGTGAATTCATTTGTATTCGAATAATCGATGAAGGATGCGGCATTCCAGAAAATCGTATTTCTCGCCTCGGAGAACCTTTCTATAGTTTAAAAGAAAAAGGAACTGGCCTTGGGTTGATGATATGCTACAAAATAATCGAAGAGCACCAAGGGAAATTACAAATTTTAAGTGAAGTCAATAATGGAACGACTGTTGAAATATATTTACCTACTTCGACATCTACAAAATAAAATTGCCATCAAAAAAGGTAAATGAAAAAACATTTACCTTTTTCTCTGAATCTATTTCTTTCAAACTACTACAACCTCTACTCTGTCGCTTGTCCCAAAACTGTTTCCATCTCATGAAACTCTCGATGTACAGCTTTTGAAGGTTCTTTTGTTAAAATACTAACAATAATAACAGCTAATAAACTGAAAGTAAAGCCTGGTACCATTTCATATAGCATTTCCTTTAAAAACGGAATCTGTACCCATGCAATGACTGTAACAGCACCAACAATCATACCCGCGAGCACGCCCCATTTTGTCGTTCGTTTCCAATAAAGACTAAGCAAAATAGCTGGTCCAAACGCTGAACCAAATCCTGCCCATGCATAACCAACAAGGGTTAAAATCGTATCACTTGGATGATACGCTAAAACAACAGCAATCATTGCGACGACTAAAACAGCAAGCCTTCCGATACATACAAGTTCTTTATCTGATGCGTTACGACGGAAAAATGTTTTATAGAAATCTTCCGTTACCGCACTAGAGATAACAAGTAATTGTGAGGAAATACTACTCATAATAGAAGCTAAAATAGCTGAGAGCAAGAAGCCTGTAATATACGGGTGGAATAAAATATTCGAGAATGCTACAAAGACCATCTCTGGGTCTGCTAATGTACTATCACTTTGAGAATAGTAAGCAATACCAACGAGTCCTGTAAGCATCGCACCGAGTATAGAAATACTCATCCACCCGATACCAATTCTTCGCGAAGTTTTTAAATCTTGAATAGAGGTAATTGCCATAAAGCGGACAATAATATGAGGTTGACCAAAATATCCAAGTCCCCAAGCTAAAAATGAAATAATCCCTAGTATCGTAGTTCCTTTAAATAAATCTAGACGAGCCGGGTCAACAGCCTTGATCCCATTGAACGTTTCTGCTACCCCACCAATATCTGTAAAAGCAACAATTGGAACTAAAACAAGAGCTATAAACATAATGCACCCTTGAACAAAGTCCGTCCAACTAACTGCTAAAAATCCACCAAATAGTGTATATGCGACAACAACACCGACTGTTACAAATAAACCAATTTTATAATCTAAGTTAAATGAACTTTCAAATAGACGGCCACCTGAAACTAAACCAGCTGACGCATAAAATGTAAAAAAGACTAAAATAACAATGGCGGAGACAAAACGAAGTATTTTTGTACGATCTTGAAATCGATTTTCTAAAAAGTCTGGTATAGTAATAGAATCATTTGCTACTTCCGTATACGTACGTAAGCGCGGTGCTAATAATAAATAGTTCGCATATGCACCAAGCAAGAGACCAATAGCGATCCACATACTGGACAATCCTGTTGCATACATTGCACCAGGCAATCCCATTAGCATCCAACCACTCATATCAGAGGCACCAGCCGATAAGGCCGTAACTGCTGGACCAAGTCCTCGTCCCCCCAACATGTAATCTGATAAATCGGACGTCTTTTTATAAGACCAATATCCGATATACAACATACCTGCCATATAAATAGCAAGCGAAATTATAATTTCAACCTTCACCAAATCTCTCCTTTTTCGTTTCCATAAGCCACTTAACATTTCGAAAAATGACTTTTTCTATTTTGTTTTCGCTTATGGTTTCCTACCTTAACAAAGATTTTTCATTCCTTCAAGTGAAAATGACTTTTTCCGTTGTTACCAAAAAACCGATAAACGCTTTTATCCCAGTGGATTACCCGGCTTTTCAAAGAAAATAAAGTAAAAATATTCAGAAAATAAAAACCAGCTGTTTGGGACATGTTTCAAGTGAAACTTCCATTCGTGAAAAATTCCTTAATCTTAACAAATTATTACGCTAAACCAATCACATTTTTACAGACGACCGTTCTCTTCTTCGTTTCTCTCTGAATCTTAAAATAAGGGTAAAAAAGAACACGTAAAGCGTTCTCTTTTTACCCTTATTCGTACACATATAGCAGGATGCTTTTTCATATTATATTCCGCTTCACTTTTCCAAATTGGAAACTTATAAGCTAACTTGCTTACTGATCGTTTCCCTTGCTAGTAAAAAGTTCATAATGACTTGAGCAGCTATCCGGCTCGTCATATCGCGAAAATCTAACGTTGGATCAATCTCTACAATATCCATACCTTGAACAAGCGGTTCTTGACCAAGGTATGTGATTGCATCAAGCAATGTCATACTATCCATTCCGCCCGGTCCAATTGCTGGACAACCTGGTGCAAATGCTTGATCTAATACATCCATATCGACAGAAACATAAATAGCTGTAACTCCTTGTCTACGCAAAATTTCGATACTCTCTGTAATTATATCTTTTATGGATCGTTCACGCACATGTTTCATTGTATATATCGTTATATCATTCTCTTTTGCATACTCATGGTACGTACGAGCATTGGAAAAATTACGAATCCCAATTTGTACGAGTTGATTTCCTACAATCACATCATGCTCTAGCAAACTACGAAATGGCGTTCCATTCGATGGTCCCCCATCTTCTAAATTACGTAAATCATGATGCGCATCAAATTGAATAATGCCAACTTTCCCTTTACTACTTGCAAAACCACTTATACTCGGAAAACTGATAGAATGATCACCGCCAAGAACGATTGGTACCATTTGCGGATTTACTTTTGTCAAATGCTGAAGCGTCTTCGCAATACGAACATGACTTTCTTTTATATTTGTTACATGCATCATAATATCACCGCAGTCATATAAGACACTTTCTTTCATATCATGTTCTTCGGTAATCGCGTATGTGCTATATGCATCTAACATTGTACGAATCGTTTTTGGTGCAAAGCATGCGCCAGAATGACTAATAGACGGCTTCGAAAGAGGCGCACCGATTAATGCCGCGCCAAATATTTCTTCCCCCTCCCATCCTTTTATCATATCACTCCATTTTGTTACTTCACGATCGATAAACTTTGCATTTTTCTTTAAATAGTGGCTTTGCTCCACGCTTTGTCACCTCTTGTATATGCAAGATTTCCATTCTTCCATACTGTATTTACATGACTTACACCGTAATGATACGGTACATACGCATAATGATGTGCGTCCCACAAAACTAAGTCTGCCTTACGCCCAACGCGAATTTTACCTGCGACATCACCGCGATTAATTGCATACGCTGAATTGACTGTTACAGCATTCCAAACTTCTTCCGGTGTCATTTTCAGTTTCAGCATCGCAATGCTCATAACTAGCTGAATGTTTTCAGTTGGACAGCTACCTGGATTAAAATCTGTCGCTAATGCAACAGCTACACCTTCGTCAATCATTTTACGCCCGCGTGCAAAGCTTTCTTTATTTAAATAGAAAGTCGTTCCTGGAAGGAGCGTAGCGACTGTATTAGAATTTGCAAGCATTTCAATTCCTTTATCGGATGCTCCTACTAAATGATCAGCTGATGCAGCCCCAATCTCTGCCGCCGCTTCTGCACCACCAAGCGGATCAATTTCATCTGCATGGATTTTCACATCAAACCCAAGTTCTTTCGCTTCTAATAAAAATTCTTTCGACTCTTCAACAGAGAATACACCTGTTTCACAGAAAATATCAACGAATTCAGCCAATTCTTTTTCTTTTATTGCTGGTAATAAATCTAACATCCATTGTAAAAACTCTTTTGACTTGCCTTTATACTCTTTCGGAACTGCATGTGCTCCTAAAAATGTCGAAACTAAATCAATAGGATGTTCTTTTTGAAGCTGCGCTACTACTTCCAATTGCTTCCATTCTGTTTCATCATCCAAACCGTAGCCACTCTTCGCTTCCACCGTTGTCACGCCAAATGATAACATGCGGTCTAAATGAAAATTCGCCTTCTTTACCAGTTCTTCTTTTGATGCTTTCTTCGTTGCATTTACAGTTGAAAGAATGCCGCCACCTTGCTCTAAAATCTCTAAATACGGTACTCCTTGCAATTTAAGAGCAATTTCATTTTCACGAGATCCACCAAATACAAGGTGTGTATGAGGATCAACTAAGCCTGGAGAAACAACTTTCCCTTCGCAATCAATGATTTCTCGTGCTTGTAACCCTTTTGCTTCTTCCGCTGTGCCAACGAACATAATCACACCGTCTTTTATCCCAACTGCACCACTTTCGATAACAGGAAGCGTCTTCATTGCTTCCTGTCTTAATACGCCATCTTCTTGATCCATTGTTAATAATTGACCGATATTCGTTAGTAAAATGTCCAGCATGTTGTGTTCCTCCTTATTTCATCATTGGAATGTTAACGCCTTTTTCCTTCGCTGTTTGAACTGCTAAGTCATATCCTGCATCTACGTGGCGAACAACACCCATTCCAGGATCGGAAGTTAAGACGCGTTCAATTCGTTTTGCTGCTGCTTCTGTTCCGTCTGCAACAATAACCATTCCAGCGTGAAGCGAGTATCCCATACCAACTCCACCGCCGTGATGAACAGATACCCAGCTTGCACCGTTCACACTATTGATTAATGCATTCAAAATTGGCCAGTCTGCCACCGCATCACTACCATCTTTCATTCCTTCTGTTTCACGGTTTGGCGATGCTACAGATCCACAGTCTAGATGGTCACGACCAATCACGATTGGTGCTGATAATTCCCCGCTTGCAACCATTTCATTGATAATGCGTCCAAATTTTGCACGTTCCCCATAACCCAGCCAACAAATACGAGATGGTAATCCTTGAAATTCAACTTGCTGACGTGCCATACGAATCCAATTACATAAATGCTCGTTATGAGCAAACTCGCGTAAAATCACTTCATCTGTCTTATAAATATCTTCTGGATCACCAGAAAGTGCGACCCAACGGAATGGACCTTTTCCTTCACAGAATAACGGACGGATAAACGCTGGAACGAATCCTGGAAAATCAAATGCATGTTCCAATCCTTCATCGAATGCAACTTGACGAATATTATTACCATAATCAAACGCAATGGCACCTTTTTCTTGCATCGCAAGCATTGCTTCTACATGTTTTTTCATGCTTTCTTTTGATAATTGTACGTAACGGTCTGGATCTTCTGCACGAAGTTTGGTAGCTTCTTCTAACGAATATCCTGCTGGAACATATCCATTTAACGGGTCATGTGCAGATGTTTGATCCGTTACTAAATCTGGCGTAATACCGCGGCTTACTAACTCCGGCAAAATTTCCGCAGCATTTCCTAATAGTCCGATTGAAATAGGTTCTTTCTTTTCTTTATATTCTGTCGCAACAGCTAATGCTTCTTCTAACGATTCTGTATACATATCGCAATATCTTTTTTCAATGCGGCGCTCGATGCTGCGTTTATCTACATCGATTGCAATAACCACACCGCCATTCATCGTAACAGCAAGAGGTTGCGCTCCCCCCATACCGCCTAAACCAGCCGTAAGCGTTAATGTCCCTTTTAATGAACCACCAAAATGTTGACGCGCTGCTTCTCCAAATGTTTCGTATGTTCCTTGTAAAATTCCTTGTGTACCGATATAAATCCAGCTACCTGCTGTCATTTGTCCGTACATCATAAGCCCTTTTTGTTCTAACTCACGAAAATGCTCCCAATTCGCCCACTTCGGCACTAAATTGGAGTTAGCTAAAAGAACACGTGGTGCATCTTCATGTGATTTAAAAATAGCAACCGGCTTTCCTGATTGAACAAGTAACGTTTCATCACTTTCTAATGTTTTTAACGAATCAACAATCGCCTGATAGCTCTCCCAGTTGCGAGCGGCACGACCAATGCCACCATAAACAACTAACTCTTCTGGCTTTTCTGCTACTTCTGGGTCTAAGTTATTCATAAGCATACGAAGTGCAGCTTCTTGAATCCAGCCCTTTGTTTGCAACTCTGTTCCTCTTGGTGCACGAATTGTTTGTTTTACGTTTTCCATATTCAATCTCTCCCTTTTCCTTTTTATAATGTTGCATTTACATTTAAACGTTCCAATGTGAATGGACTTGTTTTCAACCAATGTGCAATATTTTCAATGTCTGTTGAAAATATGCGATCATTTGTAATAGAAGGTACTTGCTGTCGACCTTGATGATAAAATATTTTCGTTGCAGAGCTCATCTCTTCTATACCACGATACTCCGCTGCTTGCATTGCACAAATCATTTCAATCGCAAGTACACGTCTTACGTTTTGAATAATTTGATGCGCATGACGTGAAGCGATTGTTCCCATACTTACGTGATCTTCTTGGTTTGCTGATGACGGAATAGAGTCAACACTTGCTGGGTGCGCCAATGTTTTATTTTCTGATACAAGTGAAGCAGCTGCATATTGCATAATCATTGCACCAGACTGAAGACCTGGCTTAGGGCTTAAAAATGGTGGTAAATCATTTAACTGCGGGTTCACAAGACGCTCAATGCGGCGCTCTGAAATATTCGCAATTTCGGCCATCCCTACCTTTAAAAAATCCATTGCAAAGGCAATTGGTTGCCCATGGAAATTCCCGCCAGAAATCACTTTTTCCCCTCCATCAAAAATAAGGGGATTATCGGTTGCTGCGTTCATTTCAATCTCTAATTTTTCTTTTACATAATGTAATACTTGCCAAGAAGCACCATGAACTTGAGGGATACAGCGTAATGAATAGGCATCTTGTACCCGCAGTTCCCCCTGTTTTGTTACAAGCTTACTATCTTGAAGAATGTTACGAATACGCTGTGCTACTTCTATCTGTTCTTTATACCCTCGCGCTTTATGAACATTTTCATCAAACGCATCAATAATGCCGCGCAAGCCTTCAAGTGTCATAGATGCAATTAGTTCTGACTGATAAGCAAGTGTTTCCGCTTCGATATAAGAAAGAATTCCTTGGGCTGTCATTGCTTGTGTACCATTAATTAATGCAAGACCTTCTTTCGCCTCTAATTCAATTGGTTCCAGACCTTCTTCAGTAAGAGCTATCATTGCATGAACGCGCTTTCCTTTATAAAACACTTCCCCTTCTCCTAATAAAACAAGAGCAAGATGCGATAATGGTGCTAAATCGCCACTTGCACCTAATGAACCTTGCTGCGGGATAACGGGATGAATGTTTCGATTTACAAGTTCTAATAACATGTTCACAACAAGTGGACGAACACCAGATACTCCTTTTAACATCGTATTAGCACGTAAAATTAACATACCTCGCGATACTTCTTCTGGAAATGGATCACCCACACCACAAGCATGCGATTGAATTAAATTATGTTGAAGTTCTTTCACATCCTCTTTTTGAATAAGCACATCGCTAAACTTACCAAATCCAGTTGTAATACCATATACAACTTTTCCATCTTCTACAATTTTTTCAACAGCTTCACGGCACTCCGCTACTTTCTGCATGCTATCAGGGCAAGCTGTTACCCCTTCCCTCTCAAATAGCAATCGCTTCATTTCTTCAACTGTCAATGAATGTCCTGTTAACGTAACCATTCTTATTTCCCTCCTAAAAAAGCAAAAGGAGACCTTACCTTTTCAAGACAGACTTCTGTCCTAAAAAGCAAGGCCCCCTTTTCACTAATAAACTATGGGCAAATCATATGTGATTAATTCCTAAACCAATCGCCTCATGCTCAGATCCTTTTACAGGCGCACCTATCGTTCCGTAAAGCGCAACAGCCACCCATTCGCCTTCTTTTTTTCCATCGTATGGTGTACCGCGTACGATTGCAAATCGAAGACCTACTGTACGAAGAACGTCTGCTAACTGAATTTGACCTCTCGTTACCCCGTACAATGCTTCCATAATTGCATGATAAAGTGCATGAGTTTCCCTATAAACATCCGTTTCAATCACTTGGTTGCTTTTAGCCGCTGTTTCCATTGCTGCAACAACTTTTTGCGAGTTCATAGATCCAACTTTTCCAGTACAATATTTCCATCCTTTTGGAATCGATAATACTGAGCTTTCACTCTCATCTGCAAGTGCAAGCAACATCGCCATACGACCAATTCGATGTGTTCCTTGAAGAAGCATGTGACTCTCTCATTTCTTAATAATTATTTGAATATTTCTTAATTTAAGAATATACAAAAATAGTTTCATCGTCAATAGTTTATACAATATTTTAAACAAATTTTCTAGAAAATTCGTCATCATACATAGAAAAACCTTGCATATGCTACAGTCTCTTTAACTAATAATCATAAATTATCAACAAAATACTTCGAGCCTTGTTTCCTATTTCTATCTCGCTTATAATAAAGCTAGAGACGATTATGGACGCCTTTTATGTAAGCTTGGAAAGCCAAGCTTACATTATTTTTTGCTTTCCCTTTTATTTGAAACGGGATATACTAAGTTAGAACATACGTTCTTAATGATTACATATAGTAAGGAGATAGAACAAATGGTATATGATACAAAAGTAATTTCTTGGAATGAATCTTTAAAACAATTACAACGTCGCTACACAAATCAACCGGTAGATCGCAAACAGTTTGAAGAGGTTGAACTAATGGAGTTTTTCCGCGACAATGACTACATTTCCCTCCCTACACATATTAGCGGCTTATCAACAGAACGTTTTACTTCTTACTCTATTTTCACAACTGAGGATAAAGATCGTAAAGTAGGCACACTGATCATTGAATATTTAGAAGACGATCATCATATATTACGCATTGAACAACTATACTTTGTTTAATTCAGAACGCTTGGTCAAAATCAACCAAGCGTTCTTGCTTTCTAATAAACTCACTGCTTATAATACTAGTAAAAGCTATCGTAAAGGAGGTATACACTTGCTGGAAGGATGGTTTAGTTGGTTTATTATTGCTTGGACTGTTATTTTATTAGGGCTCATGTCTATCGGTGGATATTTTATGTTCCGAAAATTCTTAAAAAGACTCCCGAAAGAAGATGGCATGTCTATTTTAGATTGGGAAGCATATTACATTGAACAAACGAGACATTTATGGGATGAAGAACAAAAACAACTATTAGAAGAACTTATCAGCCCAGTTCCTGAACTTTTCCGAGATGTTGCACGTTCTAAAATTGCCGGAAAAATTGGAGAGTTAGCATTAGAAGCAAAGACATCAAAAATAACTGAAGATTTAATTATTAAAGGGTATATTATTGCGACACCAAAGAGAGATCATAAATTTTTAATTAAAAAATTACAAGAAAAAGAAATTGATTATTCTTCTTATCAATCTCTTTTAGCAAAATAAAAAAACCTCAAGTTCCCCCTGAGGTTTTTTACGTTAATTTCATATCTTTTTCATTATAAAATCCATCTTCTTTTTCCATTTCCTTTTGTAACTTCGTAAAGGAGCGATACATTGCAATTCTCCATGATACAATCATTGCGAAAGCAAGTAAGAAGAACATGCCACTCAGTTGACCTAAATCAAGCGATTGACTTAAATATGTTTTAAAAACAATCCGTACAACAAGCAAACCGATTAAAATAAATACGAATGCTTTTGAACGTTTTAAGTAAATGTCTTGCCCTCGTACTTCAAACTTGGAAGTTTTAATTAGAAAAATGGAGAAAAACAATCCAACACCAATTGCTTCTAACATTTCCGCTGGTGTTAGCCGAAATTCCGGGAAAATATACATGAGTGCCCCCGTACTCATAAAAAACGGTGGAAGAATAATTTTTTTTAATGTTGCCGGTTTCTTCGCTGCTTTTAGACGAATAAACATCGCGCCAACGGCCATACATACCGCAACAATACTTGATAAAACAACTATGTTCATACGTTCTCATCCTTTTTTTTGGCAATATAAAAAATTATAGTTTCATTATATGCTTTTCTATTAGTATTTCCAACAATTTCACGGAATCATACTAAAAGCCTGTGAAACCGCCAAATAAACTTGAGAAATACACAATGATTTTTGTCATCCAATTAAAGTATAAAACAACCCCCATGACAATCATAATGTAACCGCCGACTTTTACAAACGTTCCACTATGGCGCTTTATCCAAGACATTTTTGTAATAAAGAATGACAGGACAAAAAATGGAATAGCAAACCCAAGTATGTATGCAATCATATATAACATTGCGGACTCTGGATTTGTCGTAGCAAGCCCAATCATCGCTACTAAAATAGGACCTGTACACGGAGTCCACCCAGCAGCAAACGCTAACCCAATTAAAATAGAGCCGATATAGCCGCTCGGCCGGCTTTTAAATGTAAATTTGCGGTCTTGCATTAAAAACTTTGGTTGAAATACTCCTACAATGATTAGACCAAACACAATAATAAAAAGTGCTCCTAGTTGTCTAATTAAATCTTTATAGTCCTTGAAAAAGGATCCAAGAAAACTTGTACTAAAACCAATTGCAATAAATACAATCGAAAATCCAAGCAAGAAAAATGCTGTATGAAGCATACTTCTTTTACGAAGCATCGCATTTTCTTCTTTTAGCTCAGAAACAGACATTCCTGTTATGTAAGATAAAAACGCTGGGTACAGCGGTAAGCAACAAGGGGAAATAAATGATAAAAATCCCGCACCAAACGCTAAGAAAATATTAATATCTTGCATCGTTTCACTCCTCTCTTCTTCAATATTGTAGCAAAAACAAACAAAAATACTATGGATAATTGATGAATTCAAACTTTCCAGCATGCGAATATGAAAAACATGATTATTGTTACGCACAATCACTTTTCTATAAAACGTTTTCATTTTCCTTCTATTATTAAGATGCTCGTTACCCATAACATAACAAAGCTTTCTACGTTTCACAAACCATTCGCATGCATACACCTATTTCTTATAAAAAAATTTTTTAAATGATAGTTCTATGCACTTCTACACTTATTTTACAATACTTTTATTATTATAAATTTAAAGATTATGCATAAATATCATATTTTTATTATTATTCCATAAAATGTCGAACTTTTCTTTCATTTGACCCTTCATTTTTAATTTTGTATACTTCCATCTAGTTATATATGTCCGTTTAGGAACAATTTCATATAGATGGGAGGAGTTGTTTATGCTTCGCTATTCACTTTTAGTTTTATTAGGAGCATGTAGCTATGGGGTTTTAGCAATCTTTGTTAAATTCGCGTACGCGGAAGGCTTTTCACTTGGGGAAGTAGTCGGTAGTCAATATTTATTCGGTTGGCTTATTTTACTGAGTATTACACTTTTATTTGCGAGACATCATGTCCCGTTAAAACAAATGTTCATTTTATTTATCGCTGGTACTTCAGCTAGCTTTACAGGGATTTTTTATTACGCTTCATTACAGACCGTACCGGCATCCATCGCTATTATCCTTTTATTCCAATTCGTTTGGGTTGGCATTATTATTGAGGCAATCGCAACAAAAACATTGCCATCAAGAGAAAAAGTTATTTCGGTTATCTTTTTGTTAACGGGTACATTCTTATCGAGCGGATTAGTCGAAAAATCCATAGGCGATTTTGACATAACAGGAATTTTATTAGGATTATTATCTGCGGTTGCATTCGCAACATACATCTTTGTCAGTGGGAAAGTGGCGGTTGAAGTACCATCATTACCACGCGGTGTTCTATTAATGGCCGGTGCATTAACTTTAGTCATGATTGTATTCCCACCAACATTCCTTTTTAACGGTGCGATTTCACAAGGCCTTTGGAAATATGGATTAGGTCTAGGAACGTTTAGTATTGTCATTCCATCTATTGCCTTTACAATTGGCATTCCCAAAATTGGATCTGGGTTAGCAACAATTCTTGGAGCAGCTGAGCTTCCCGTTACAACCATTATGTCCGTGTTCGTTTTAAAAGAGGCGGTACTTGCTTCTCAATGGTTTGGTGTGGCATTTATTTTAATTGGCATCGCAATCCCACAAATCGCATACACAATACGCGGAAAATCTCGCAAACATCATACACATAAAAAAGTTGCTGCATAATTTAGTAAAAAGGGGGTTCTCAAAATGAGAAATCCCTTTTTACTGTTCTAATCTTTTCTCGAATTATATATATTTATGCTACATTTTGTAGTATATCTTTTGTTTATACGGAACAAAATGCAAAAGTTACATATTGTGAGGAAGAGGGCAAACGAAATGAACGCTATTACAAATCAATTAACAGAGAAATTAATCTTGATTCGTCGTCACTTACATCAATATCCAGAGCTATCTTATGAGGAGTTTAAAACAACAAAATTCATTAAAAATTTGTTACAGGAAGCGAATATCACAATAAAGGACACAAATTTAAAAACTGGAGTCATCGCAGAAGTTTCTGGTAATAGAGGCGGCCCAACCATTGCGCTTCGTGCCGATATCGATGCGCTCCCAATTCAAGAAGAAACCGACTTACCTTACGCATCAAAAAGTTCTAATAAAATGCATGCGTGCGGACACGATTTTCACACCGCATCGATCCTTGGTGCTGCTTACTTATTAAAAGAGAAAGAATCTTCATTACGCGGAACCGTTCGCTTTATATTCCAAGCCGCCGAAGAAAGTGGAAACGGCGCATGTAAAGTAATCGAAGCGGGGCATTTACAAAACGTACAAGCTATTTTTGGTATGCACAATAAGCCCGACTTACCAGTTGGTACAATTGGTATTAAAGAAGGTCCACTTATGGCGGGAGTAGATCGGTTTCAAATTACAATTAAAGGCGTCGGAACACATGCTGCTGTACCTGATGCAGGAGTAGATCCTATCGTAGCTTCTTCTCAAATCGTCATGGCACTGCAAACCATTGTAAGTCGAAATATTAGTTCTTTTCATAATGCTGTTGTAAGTGTAACAAACATTCACTCAGGAAATACGTGGAATGTTATCCCTGAAAAAGCAACGTTAGAAGGTACTGTTCGCACGTTTCAAGCTGATACGCGTCAAAAAATCCCACAGCGAATGGAACGTATTGTGAAAGGTATTGCTGATGCACTAGGAGTTGAAGTGGAACTGCATTGGTATCCTGGCCCCCCCGCCGTTCAAAATGATGGATACCTTACTGAACTATCTACTCATGTAGCTCAAACAATGGGGCTGCAAGTTATTTCACCAAAGCCTTCTATGGCAGGAGAAGATTTCTCGTTTTATCAACAAGAAATTCCAGGTTCATTCGTCTTTATGGGGACAAACGGAACACATGAATGGCATCACCCTTCCTTTACTTTAGATGAAAAAGCATTACCAATTAGTGCACAGTATTTTGCTTTACTAGCTGAAGAAGCACTAGACAAACTCATAATGAAAAGGCGTTAAGTATGCACTTAACGCCTTTAGACTGATTTACTAGAAATTCATTCACAAAATATGAAAAAAGCTGTCTCGTTGTCAGAAATTCGACTTACGAAACAGCTCCATTTCCTTTTATAAAGTGAAACTTTAATCAGCAGTTTTTTGCGGGCAGCTCATTTTCAACTTCAATTCGTTTTTTATCTCTTGCAATTTTTAAAAACTCTAATAGTTCAGGACTACTATTCGTTTTTCGGTAAGCAACTGACATCTCAGCTACAAAATTAGAATCATATATATCTTTATATACAACTTCTGTTTTGTATAGCTTATTAGCCGAAACTGGAATAACAGTGATTCCAATTCCTGCTGCTACTAATCCCATTACTGTTTGGTATTCTGTTGCCTCTTGAACAATGCGCGGACTAAAACCAACTCCGCGGCATAATGACAATATAGTGTCATAGAGTGCAGGCCATACTGGTCTTGTGATAAAGACAAATGACTCATCTCTCAAATCTTCAATGTGAATTTCTTCTTTCTCCGCAAGTGGATGTGCTTTTGGTAAACATAGTGTACAAGGTAGTTTTTGAATCGGTTCAAGTTCTAATAATTGCGTTGAAATCGGCGGACGTAAAAAGCCGACATCAATTCGATTTTCATGAAGTGCATGCACTTGCTCCGGTGTAGATAATTCATGAAGCGCAACCGATACCCTTGGAAATTTCTTTCGATATTCTCTTACAATTGAAGGTAAAATATCGTATATAGCAGCTCCCACAAATCCAATCGAAAGAGATCCTACTTCCCCTCTTTGTGCGCTTTGCGCCACTTCTACCGCCTTTTCAATTTGATCAAAAGCTTTCTTTACTTCTTTTAAAAACATTTCTCCCGCTTCTGTAAGCTCAACTTTCCGCTTCGTTCTTTCAAATAACATAACTCCCATTTCTTGCTCCAACTGTTGGATTTGTTGACTAAGTGGTGGCTGTGTCATTTGTAAACGAGCCGCTGCTCGTCCAAAGTGTAGCTCTTCTGCCACAACAATAAAATATTGCAAATGCCGTAATTCCATCTTGGACACCCTTTTCAATTAATATGTATAATAAATTAATAACATATAATTTATATATTAGACAAACTTTTTGAAAGAACGTATAGTAGAAATTATGAATTCTTGTTTATCATTTTTATGCAAAGAAATGAAAGGGGGGTTACTGTATGAAATGGTGGAAATTAAGCGGACAAATTTTATTATTATTTTGTTTTGCTTGGACAGGTGAATGGATTGCAAAGCAAGTACACCTCCCAATCCCAGGAAGTATTATCGGCATTTTCCTATTATTAATTTCGTTAAAATTTAACCTAGTGAAAAAAGAGTGGATTCAAGATGGTGCAGACTTTTTATTAAAAGAACTCATTTTATTTTTTATTCCTTCTGCTGTCGCTGTTATCCGCTACAAAGATACATTATCACAATATGGCATCGATCTCATTTTTATTATTATGATTAGTACTCTTTGTGTAACTCTTGTTACAGGAATCTTGACAGAATTGCTATTGAAGCGGAAAGGATCTGTACAATGATTGGCTTTTTTTGTTTACTATTGACACTATTCACATATTGGATTTCTAAAAAAATGTATCAACGTTGGAATTGGAGTTTACTTTCTCCTTTACTCGTTTGTCCAATCATTTTAATTGCTTTATTACTAGGATTCGATACATCGTATGAAACATATAATTCTGGAAGTCATTGGTTAACTGAACTATTAAAACCAGCAACTGTAGCTTTTGCATGGCCAATTTATAAATATTTTGATTTATTAAAGAAACATGCAAGTGCTATTTTAATTAATGTAGTTGTAGGTTCCTTTTTATCAGTTATTACTTCTGCATTGTTAGCAAATGCTTTTAAGATTGATGCATCACTAGAACATAGTTTAGCGCCACACATTGTAACAACACCGATTGCAATGGCTATTTCAGAAATGATTGGCGGCATGTCCCAATTAACAGCTGTATTCGTAGTATTGACGGCATTGACAGGAGCTCTGTTAGGCCCTTCTCTTATTAGATTATGCCGCATTAAAACAGCGATTGCGAAAGGAATTATGTTAGGAACGAGCGCAAATGGCACAGGAACATCGAAAGCATTTGAAATCGGTCCTGTTGAAGGTACCATTGCAAGTTTATCTATGCTCTTAACCGCTGGAGCTAGTTTAGTCATTGTACCGCTTTTCTTGGCTTGGATACATTAAAAAATGAGAACAAGCTAGCAATTGTGTTACAATTGCTAGCTTTTTTCTACTTTTCAACTATACTTGTGACATTTGATTCCTAGCGAGTAATCTATCAATACATACTGGTAACATATCCAATAATGTTTCAAACGCATAATCTACATCTAAACGCTCAGTCCACTGGTGCGCATCTTTTCCTACAGGTCCAACATTTAATACAGGAACATTAAACTCTGCTAATTCTTGTAGTGGAATCGAATACCCTTTATTCCATAAAGGCATATTTTCTACAAGTGAAGTCATTGCTTCAACTGGATATTGTAATCCTACATAACTTAAGTCAGAAATTCCGCCAAAATAATTTTGAGTTTTAAATGTAACTCCATGTTGGTCATGTCCATAACTTTCTAGTTCTGCTACTGCGCTTTGAATGAATGGATTATTACGAGAACTTACAGCCGGATAGTAAGGTGGCGCAAAGAACAGTATGATCATTGGCCCTTTTTCTTTACATAAAATGGCTAACCTATCCACAAGTTCAATCGTAATTGCACGGTCATCTTTTCCCCCGCGATTTTCCAAAACAATCGCTTGCATTTTATCAATTGCTTCTTTTCCATGTTGTTCAATGGCATAAGCAACCAATTCCTCATAAGTGAGTACATTCACTTTTAGACTGGGCGGTATAAACGGATTATATTTAGAAAAATGATATGCCTGTTTCGCATACGTTTCCTCGATTTTCTCCGCTACTCCCATTGCCTTTTTATATAGCAACGAAACAACATCTGGCATCGTTTTTTCTAATAAAAATAAATTAAACAATGTCACTGCACGATGAGGAATTTGTACCGAATACTCTTCTTTTAAATCCCTTTGCAATAAATTTGTCGGAGGTGGACTTGCTTCGCCTTCTACAATATCGCAAAGTTCCGTATTTAATTCCAATTCCGCAGTTAATAATGAAGCCATATAATTCGCATTTAATCCCGCAAACGGTTCTCCTACATGCGTTTCCTTTCCATAACAAAGAAAACCAGGTAATACTTTTCCAATAGATCCTGTATAAATATATTTATTTTGATCTCCTGGATAACATGTAAACATTGGTTCAGAATTGAGGACCGCTTTATACTGAAGATCGTGTTCTTTTGCAAGCTCTAATAATTTTGGAACAGCGGTTCTCATTCCTACAGAGTTCACCTCTTCATCTGGGACAGTTAATAAAAGAATATTCCCATCAAAACTCCCTTCACAAGCTTGTTCAACCATTGCCATATGCAAAGTTAAACCGCACTTCATATCCATTATCCCTCTACCAAATAGCCAATCACCTTGTTCTATATCTTGCTGAACAGGATGTGGCACTTCATCTTTATGTGAATAAAACATAGATGTGAGTTTTTGAGGTTGAAATGCATATTCTTTCCATATGCCATAGTCCTCTACATCTACAACATCAAAGTGACTCACTAAAACAATTGTATTTTTCAAATGTTTTTCTTTCTTTACTAAAGCTGTAATAAAATAGCGTCCATCCCCTGTTGGATGTTTTTCTAAATGACTAGGATTCTCCTTGAAGTACGATAGACTAGATAGTTGTTCAACAACAAAGTCTGGTAATACCGTTTCAGCTTTTGATCCAGTAATACTAGGAATTTCAACAAGATTACTCAATAATTGTACTAACTCTTCTTTTGTCTGCCATTTTGCCATATATATCCTCCTGTTTTCCGTATTATGAAAATCAATTCCAATATATGAATAAAAAACGACAGAATATTCCCCTATTCCTTTCCTGTTCCGCCGATTTTTATTGATATTTCATTCGCAGCATTTATAACCTGATTAACAAGAAAAGCCAATCGCTCCTCATTAATCCGTTCACTAATTAATCCAATACTGATTGCTCCTACCACTTTATGATTAAAACCTATAATGGGTGCAGCAATTGATGCGGTTCCTTCTGTCTTCTCACCATAACTTACCGCATATCCTTCTCTTCTTATCACAGTAAGCTGATCAAATAGCCGTTGTTTTTGCTCTGATATAGAAGGCAATAGCTGATCTACAATATGTTCTACCTCATTTGTTTTCATATTCGCAAGTATCGTTTTATTAGCAGCACCGATGGAAAGTGGAATTTGTTCTCCTAAATTATCGATAACACGAATCTTTAAAGGACTATCTATTCTCTCAATAATAATAGAATGTGTCCCATTTGGAATATTTAAGTATACGCTTTCTTCCACTTTATATGCTAAGCGTTTCATTACTTCTCTTGCGACAGATCGATAGTCTACTTTTTCTAATTGCCGTAGACCTACTTCCATCCACATCGGTCCGATTGTATAATGCTTCGTTTCCGGAATCTGTGTAACTAATCCATGTTCCATTAAAGAATTTAATATTCTATGCACTGTACTAACTGGCAGATGTGTTCTATCAGCTATATCAGAAATAGCCCAATGTTCCTTATCATTTTCTGAATACAATAGTTTTATAATACTGATTGCTCGATCAATAGATTGCACAGGCATGCTCCTCAACTTCACTCATAATATCTAACTAACCTTAATTATCTACCAATTTAACAAAATCTTCTCAAGAAATCAAACAAATTATTTAATTTTCAAAAAAATAAAAAGATTGACTTTTCACTATAATTATCTGAAAATTAAAACTATATTCCGTATGATGAAATATATTCCACTATACAGAAAATTGTATTTGAATCTATTACATGGGGAAGTGAGGAAGAATATGACAGAACTCAATAAACAAAATCATGAATTAAAACGCACGATGAAAAGCCGACATCTATTTATGATTGCACTTGGAGGTGTAATTGGAACCGGATTATTTAATGGATCTGGCTTTATTATTAGTCAAGCTGGACCTGGTGGGGCTGTACTTGCTTTTATTGCAGGCGGATTGTTAATGTACTTTGTTATGCTATGTCTCGGTGAACTTGCTGTAGCAATGCCCGTTTCTGGATCTTTTCAAGAATATGCAACACAATTTATAAACCCAGCCACCGGCTTTACAATTGGTTGGCTATATTGGTTAAGCTGGGCAAATACGACTGGACTCGAATTTACAACTGCAGGTATTACAATGCAACGCTGGCTTCCAGGTATTCCTGTATGGGTATGGTGCCTCATATTTGGTGTCACAATCTTTACGATAAATGCCCTATCTGCTCGTAGTTATGCTGAAACTGAATTTTGGTTTTCAAGTATTAAAGTATCCGCTATTGTAGCTTTTATTATTCTTGGAGGCGCAGCTATGTTGGGCATTATTGAGTTGAAAGGAAATGAACCTGCCCCGCTGCTTTCTAACTTTATCGAGCATGGCGGCCTATTTCCAAATGGTATTGGTGCCATTTTATTAACAATGGTTACTGTAAATTATTCTTTTCAAGGTACAGAACTTGTTGGGATTGCAGCTGGTGAAAGTGAAAATCCTGCAAAAACATTACCGCGTTCTATTAGAAATATTATATGGCGGACAATGTTTTTCTTTGTTTTAGCAATTTTCGTTCTAGTCGCTTTAATCCCTTGGCAAGAAGCTGGATTAACGAAAAGTCCTTTTGTTGCTGTGTTTGATCGTATAGGTATTCCGTATGCAGCTGATATAATGAATTTCGTTATCCTTACTGCGGTTCTTTCTGTTGCAAATTCAGGTCTGTATGCCGCAACTCGAATGCTTTGGTCCCTATCAAAAAATGGTATGGCCCCGGCATTTTTACAGAAATTATCATCTAGAGGTATCCCACTATATGCCCTCATCATGACAATATCTATTTCCGGATTATCTTTACTCACAAGTGTTGTAGCTGCTGAAACAGTGTACTTATGGTTAATTTCCATTTCTGGAGTCATAACTATTATTGTTTGGATGTCTATCTGTGCTTCCCAGCTTCTTTTCCGCAAACAATATGTAGCAAATGGCGGGAAATTAACAGATTTGAAGTTTAAAACTCCATTGTATCCCGTTATACCAATTCTAGGGTTCGGACTGTATGGAATTATATTAGTTAGCTTACTCTTCATCCCGAATCAAAGATTAGGAATCTACTGCACAATCCCATTTATTATCTTTTGTTACACATACTATTACATGAAAATAAGAAAGAATAATAACTTCGAAAGCGAAAACACTCAAAAAGTTTATAACGTAATAGAAAAATAATAGATCCCAGCCCGTTATGAAACTGTAATGGGCTCGGAGTATTCCCCCCTTACTCTTCTTCTCTATTTTAGGGAAGTAACAAGCCCGATTAATCAAACGGGGGATGGAGCCCACACTGATTAAAGTTTCACTTGGTTCCATCTCAATATTCAAAAGTTATAAGAAAAATAAAGTCTTTCCCCTACATTTTCCCCTCAGAAATAGAGGGGAAATACATTTTACATCGAAAGGTTATATCAACTTCCAAGACAATTCATTCCTAATCATTCATAAGAAAGGATGAAAATATGATTTCTAAATATGTTGTGGAATGTGTCTTTTGTGAACAAAATCGAACATCGAGAAGGACAACGGTTACGGTATCTGCTACTTCTCATACTCTCGCCATTGAGAAAGTAACGAATGAATGTAAACGCCGCTTTGGGAAATCTCTTCTATTACAAACAGAAATTACTGAAGAATATAGTGCATATCAAAAAAAAAGCTGACCTAAATAGGGCAGCTTTCTACTTCCGATCATATTTTCATATGAAGATTAGGGGCATCCTCTTTAAGGATCGGGATTTCACCATTATGTACGTTCTATAATGGTCATCGAACAATATATTTCTATTCATTGAGAAATGAAATAGAATAGGGCAAAACTTGTTCGCATTTTTAGAAAAGGGATAGGGATATAATACTAGTAATACGTCGAATACTCGAACGTTACACTCATTATATTATAGCAAATCCCTTTATATTTGAAATATGAATTACTTACATAATTCATATGTAAAACATATTAATAGCTTGTTATATATGTTCCACAATTCCTTATCTCTTTTATGTAAAGGCAATAAGACCCAAATCCTATTCTACTAACAGCAGACATCCTGCTGCAATCGGTGTCATAATCATAGACAGTTTCAAAACAATACGTGGAGCAAAGTTAGTAAATTTCGCTCCTAAATAGGCACCTAACATCGTTCCTATTAAAACTTGTACCAATAATACATAATTTAAATATCCGGCTGAACTATAACCAATCCCACCTCCAATTGCAATTGGAAGAATAATGAGCATTGTCGTTCCAACCGATTGCTGAATTGTTAAACCTAATAATACCATTAATCCTAGTTGAATAAATGGTGCTGATCCTATCCCAAAAGCACCCGCTAAACTTCCAGTTACTAAACCTAGTAACATACTTTTCACTAATATAGTGATAGATAATCCTTTTTCATGATTCATTTTCGATTGATTGTGGAAATAGAGTAATCGAATACACATACATATGGCTGATAAAAATAGCATACTAGCAGTAAACCAATGAAGAAGCTGCGCTGGAATTACTGCCCCAAACTGAGAGCCAACATACGATCCAATCGCCCCAAATATTCCTACAACCCCTCCTATTTTTAAAGAAACATTCCCCTCTCTATAATGACTTACTACACCTGAAAGTGTTGTAAATGCCATTGCTGTTAGCGAAGTTGCAAGAGCTATATGAATGGGCACTTGGAATATAAGAGTTAAAACTCCAATTATAAACCCTGCTCCACCAGCTCCAACAAACCCTAATAAAATCCCCATTGCAAACATTGTAAGAATAATAGCCACTTTTTTCCCTCCAGTAGCTCTATTATCTAATAAAATTCTTTTCCTGCAAACGAAAAAGCATCCTATACGGATGCTTTTACTCATAATATGTACAGCTAGTCTTGATTAATTAAAATAAGAGCTGGCCCAGATACGACAACCCCTGCTACCTCGATTTTTTCAAATTCTCTTACGGTAATAGATATAATCCCTTCTCTTTCCATCAATTCTTTACTCAGGACTTCAGTCGGTATTTTTCCCACCGTCTTACCTCCTTTTCATTCTTGTTCTAAAATCCATTATGATTTTCATGAAAAGTAGAACAAATCATCTAAATATATTAGATTCACTCCACTTTTATTCCTTATTCCATACAAAATATGCAATTCCTGTTTCAGATATATTGAAAAAGAAAAAGTACCCACAAACGTGAGTACTTTTTGCTTATTACCCCTCTATTACATGTAACATTCTATTTATAAATGCTGCTGATTCGCCACGAGTAGCTGTTCCTTTTGGCATAAATTCATTATTTTCATTTCCTTTTACAATTCCTAATCCATAGACACGTTTTAATGCTTGCTTGTCATATGCTAAGTTTTGATCAGAAAATGGTACTTCAACTAAAGTTCCTGTGATACCTTTATACTGTAAAGCACGATCAATCATAATGACAACTTCATCACGTTTAATTGTATCATTTGGATCAAACGTATTGTCTCCTCGACCATTAATAATTCCTGCACTTGCTGCACGATTAATACCGTCTACTAATGATGGATGAGCTTCACTTAAATCTGTAAGCGTTGAACTTCCTTCTGGCAGCTGTAATGATCGCGAAATGAAATTTGCAAATTCTCCGCGCGTCACAAGACGATTTGGCCAATAGGAACCATTTCCATCCCCAACCATAATTCCTTTCGCAGCTAATTCGCGAATATCTTGTTCATACCATCCACCTGTAATATCATCTTGATGATTTTCATCATAGTAACTTTTTGCACCTTGTAAGAAAGCATTCCACGCACCGCGTTGAATCATAATTGCGGGACAAATTTTCCCACTCCAATATTGGTGTTTTTTCACATTTTCTATAGGAATGTGTAACTCTCCCATCAAATAAGCTGTTAATTTCCGAGCATTTTCTACCGCTTTATCGTAATTCCCATCTTGATTTACAGCAATCTCAATCGCAATGGATTGTCTATTACCTGTTCCATTGGATCCATCTCCTGCATGCCAACCATTTTCATTTAACGGAAGATGCTGATAAATCTCTTTATCATCCACTGTAAAATGCCAAGATGCTGAGCGATCTGTATCCCCTGTTGCTTGATTATATAAATATTGAGCATGATTTCTAGCCCCTGCGCCAACGCTATAATTATCCGTTTCATGAATGGTAATATACTTTGGATCCATTGCATAACCAGGACGAATATTATCATTTCCTTTTGGGACAATCCATTCTGTAAATGGTACCCCATAAATAGATCCTATTTTTAAAGCAGACGGTGCTGCATAATATAGACCTGCCTCACGTTTTTTATGAGTTGGCATCTCGTTATTTTGAATAAGGGATGCTTTTGTCCCTTCAAACGCTACATTTGAGGAATGAATCCACTTCTTCCCTTCATTTGTTTCAACTTGGAACCAATCTCCCGCTTGTCCAATCGCTACAACTGTTTGAGGTTGTAATGTACTTTCTTCTTGAAATGAATCGAAAGGTGAAGAATACAGAGCAGTTTCTTCATGAATAACGAGTCTCTTATTCGATAATGGATAAATATTTCGAACTTCAACATGATTATCTATATGTTGTATCCACCCTGCTTCATTTCGTGTTTGAATGTAATAAGCATTTCCTTTTCTCTTTGAAGCTTTCACCACTTGCTTAGAAAAATTCTTCCCAGTCCATTCCTTTAAGTCCGATGATTCATATATTGACGTTTCTTTTTTTATATGTACCAGAAAATCCCCTTGTACTTCACTATTAGCTTCTTGACTATCACCACGTCCATCTTCATATTTCATATGATTCTCAATACTTTTCAACGCTTGCTCATCTGTTGATAACTCTATCGTTTTTTCTAACGGTGCTGCAAAAGAATCACTTGGAATCATTACCACCTGCAATGCAATTGACATTGCGAAAACATTATAAAGTCCTTTTTTCATTCTACTTCTTAACACGTTATGTCCAACAACATTTCGTGTTCTTACGCCTCCTTTTCTCATACAATTATATTTTAGCAACCTACTAAATTACTTAACTACCTTAAATTATAACGACTTTTTTCTTATTCGTATAGATAAGATTCGACATCATTTATCGTTATTGTACATATATGAAAACTGTAAAAAAACAGAAGGTGCCAACATACCTTCTGTTTTTTATATTCCGCTATTTTAGTCCGTTTCAATTCTATAATCTATTATCCTATCATTATGATTTAAATATAAAATGAGACATTCACTATCAATCGGGATAAATCCTCCTTCAGTTCCTAAATAATATATCATTTGATGGACAGTTTCAAATTGTCTTATTTCTGTTGGTGTACCCAATAACGTGATAACCTCTTCCTTGGATGTTCCAACTAGTTTATGTTTCGCTAGTAAATCATCTATCATATACACTCGTTTGCCATCATTTTTTAACCATGTTTCTTGGTGAAACCTCGACTGATATTCATTAACCCCTAGTTGTATGATACATACAGTAAATAATGCCGCACCAACAACTGTAATACTTTTCAGTTTCTTACGATATATTTCTTGCTCATCACTTAAAGCAAGTTTAAACATCACCCGCCGAAACAAAAGCAAAATTATAAATGGAATTGATACCGCTAAAACACTCACTATACTATAGGATGAATGAGCTATAACAATTATGCATATAAAAGCTAGGTAAATGAATAAGTAGAAAAAAGTATATAAATACAATGTTCCCCATAATAAAGGTTTCATATATGTTTTCAATAACGCGTCTCCTTTATGGCATCATTTTTGAGCAATCACCTTGTCTATCTGTTCTATCACGGTTTTTATTTCTTGTAATTCTTTTGCAGTATATAACACTTTTTCATTTAACAGCACATTTTTAAAATACATAATAAATTGTTCTCTATCTTTCAATCTTGGGACTCGTTCATGAGAACAGTCTATTATTTCATATTGATTTCTCTCATTCTCAAAATATATAACCGGCTTTACTTCTTCTTTTATAATTTCTGCATTTTTCTCTTTTAAATACTCATATAAACTTTCCGAAAGATATTGTATCTTATAAACAACATTGCCTTCATTTACTACTTTCAAAGTTCCCGTTTGCTCTTCTTTTATAAAAATGAACGTTTCTTCTTGATTATGCTCATATTGATACTTTCCTATTTCATCAACCATAAATGAAAAGATCCCTGCATTATCTTTTGTTAAACCGTGTATGATTCTTCCTTTACATTCTACTGTTTCAATCACATATATGCCTGTTCTTAATAACAACACATGATGAATACGGCGATTTTTCATCTTCCTTTTTGTTCTGCTTGATATTTTCGGCAAAAATATATTTGGAATCATGTATATCTCATTTTCTTTTACAATTTCCTGCTGAATAAATTGTTGTTTCATGTTATGTAATAGTTCATGCGTATGTATTTCCGCTACATTTTTTGAATACACCTTTAAATCTGCAATAAAATTTTGTAATATTTGTACTTCATGATTATGTTTCTGCTGCATTTCACTGCGCTCTTTACTATGTTGCATTGTGAGTTCGCTCTTCATCATTCGCATATTTTCAATTTCACGAGCTGCTTTCACTTTTAAATCATTGTATTTTTGTTTTTCTATATTTTTTATCGTTTCTTGCTGCTGTTCATAATTTTCAACTGTAGCAGCAATCTCCCCTTGATAGTTTTCTATAACTTGTGCTTTTTCAAAATCCACTTGTTGCTTCTCAGATTCTAGCTGTTTATTTTTATAAAACAATACAAATGCTACAGCTAATAAAGCCAAAATGACACATATAAGCACATATTCCATTTTCCCTCTCCTTTATTCCTTATCAGATTCTGATTCTAAAATATTTTTATCCTATTATACTATAAAGTGAAACTTTAATCAGTGGGGGTTTTCTTCATCCCCACTGATTATGAACCCTCACCAATCGAGCTGTTACGGGCAGCCCTACTCCCACCTATCTTCCTTGCTTCTCCCTGAATCTTGAGGCGGGAGTCTTACTGCCCTAAAATAGCGGGATAAAATTGCAAAAAGCCTTGCTACTACAAGGCTTTTTGCAGACTTCCTTTATTCTGAAGCAAATACATATTATAGTAGAGTCCTTGCTTACTTAGCAGTTCTTGATGTGTTCCTCGTTCGACAATTTCTCCTTCATGCATTACAAATATTTGATCGGCATCTTGGATCGTGGACAATCGGTGCGCAATCGCAATTGTAGTTCTTCCTTTACGCATACGCTGCAATGCTGTTTGAATTGCTTCTTCTGTTTCCGTATCAATATTTGCTGTCGCTTCATCTAATACAAGTACTTTCGGATTCGTTGCAATTGTTCTTGCGAAAGCAATCAATTGTCTTTGCCCACTCGAGAAAGCCGTACCCCGTTCCACTACTTCTGTATGATACTGCTCTGGCAACTTTTCAATAAACGTATTCGCTTGAACAAAGCGGGCTGCTGCTTCTACTTCTTCATCCGTAATACTTTCATCATACATACGAATATTTTGCTTCACATTTCCAACAAATAAAAATGCATCTTGCAAAACAAGACCAATCTTTTGTCGAATTTCCTGTTCCTCAAATTCTTCTAAATTTACACCATCTATTCGAATATTTCCTGACTTAATGTGATAAAATCTCATCAATAAGTTCATAATGGTACTTTTTCCACTACCAGTGTGCCCAACAAAAGCAACCGTTTGTCCAGGCTTCACATGAAACGACACATTCTTTAACACATCTCGCTTCCCATCATAAGAAAAAGTAACATTTTGAAACTCAATTTCCCCTTCATGCACTTGTGGCTTTTCATTCCCTTGTTGAACGGGTGCCAAATCATTTTCATCCATTAAATGAAACACACGGGAAGATGAAACGAGTGCTTGTTGAAAGAACGAAAGCTTCATCATCATTTCATTTACAGGTTGAAAGAAACGGTGAATATAGTTAACAAAAGCATATAATACTCCAACTTCAACAGGACTATTCAATGCATGAATCCCAAACAATGCAAGTACGAATGCAATTGCCATAATGTGCACAAGATCTGTTGCTGGACGTAAAAGCAATGCATCTAACTTTAACGTTCGGCGACCAGCATTATAATGCTTACCATTTATCTCTTCAAACTCTTTTCTCATCCGTCTTTCTTGCCGGAATACTTGCACAATATTCATACCTTGAATCGATTCATTTAACTTCGCATTTAAAATACTAAGTTGACTGCGTAATTCTAAATAAAAAGCTGAACTTTTCCGGCGATATACTGCCATAATCGTCACCATAATTGGAATCATGATAAGAGAACATAAAGCTAGTTTTACATCCAGCAAAAACATTGCTACTAATATTCCAATTAAAAATACAATATTTTTCACAAACGTCGATAATACACTCACATAAAAATCTTTAATTGCTTCTGTATCATTCGTTATGCGCGATACAAGTGTCCCAATTGGGGTACGATCAAAAAAACTTAGCGACAGCTTTTGCACATGTTCATATACTTCTACACGCATATCTTGCACAATTTTAAATGCAATATTTTGAAAGTACAATAGGTTTAAATACGTAAATAAAACTTTTAATAAATGGGCGACCATATATATAACAAATAACGTTATTAATGCCGATTGTTCAAAATTACGTGGAACTAAGTGTTCATCTAGAAATTGTTTAATTAAAAATGGCCCCATCATTTCAGTAACCGTTGCACCAACTAAAAATAGAAACGCTAGTGATAACAACCCTTTATATGGTTTCATATAAGAAAGTAATCGCCATAAGTCACTTCTCTTTTTCTCAGCCATTATATGCCTCCTTTCTCAACTAGCGCCTCTAACTGTTGACTTTCATACATCTCTTTATACCACCCCGTTTGCTTCATCAATTGTTCATGCGTCCCTCTCTCTACAATCTTTCCTTCATCTATAACAAGAATAAGATCGGCATGTTGAATCGCACTTAACCGATGTGCTGTTATAATCGTTGTTTTTTGTGCTCTTTCTCGTTTTAAAGCTGTTAAAATGTTTTCCTCAGTCTTGGCATCTACCGCAGATAAACAATCATCTAAAATTAAAATTTCAGCATCTGTTAATAATGCACGCGCAATAGAAATTCGCTGTTTTTGCCCACCTGATAAAGAAACTCCTCTTTCCCCTACTACTGTATCATACCCTTCAGGAAATTGAACAATATCATCATGAATACATGCAATTTCAGCAGCACGCACAATTTCCTTATATGACGCATTTGTTTTTCCAAATGCAATATTTTCTCCTATGCTTGTTGAAAATAAGAAATGGTCTTGCGGAACATAAGAAATAGCTGCCCTAACACTATGAAGTGTCATATTGCGAATATCTTGATTTCCAATTTTTAATTCACCATTAAAATGATCATACTCTCTAATCAGACATTTTAATAACGTCGTTTTTCCCGCACCTGTTCGGCCAACAACGCCTAATGTTTCTCCCTTTTTCAATTCAAAATGAATATCTTTCAAATTCAACACTTCATTTTTCTTATAAGAAAATGTATCGATTGCAAATGATACATCACCGCTCGCTACACGCTGTATTGCATCCTCTTTATTCACGACAGCTGAAGTTTGAGATAAAATTTTTTCAACGCGATCATATGACGCTCGCCCGCGTTCCATAATATTAAAAAGCCAACCAAACGCTAACATCGGCCAAACGAGAGTTCCTAAATATGTTGTAAAAGTAATTAACCCACCTACTGTCAATTCTCCCCGCACAACTAAAAGTGATCCGTAACAAACTGCGATTAGAAATGAAAAACCAACAATAAGGGCAATTGTTGGATCAAACAATGAGTCAATACGAGCAACTAACATATTTTTATATACTACATCTTCTGACTTTTTTCGAAATGCTTGTAAGTCTTCTTTTTCTTGACCAAGTGAGCGAATTACCTTCACCCCACTCATACTTTCTTGTACTTTATCGTTAATTTCCGAAAATGCTTGTTGTGCTTTATGAAATCGTCTATGTAACAATGTACCATAATAATTTGTAGAAATTGCTACAATTGGCATAGGAAGGAGGCTAATTAACGTTAACTTCCAGCTAATCGTAAACCCCATTGCCATTAATACACACCCTCCTACAGCTAGAGAGTCAACAAGTGTCAATACACCAGAGCCAGCTGTTTGTTGAATCGCTTGAATATCATTTGTCGCATGAGCCATTAAATCACCTGTACGATGCGATTGATAAAACGAAGGGCTCATATTTGTAAAGTGTTCATATAACCTACTCCTCAATTGACGTGCTAATTTTAAAGAAGAACCGAAAATCATAATACGCCATATATAACGTAATATATACATTGTAATTCCAACAATGATTAAAAGCCCAACCCATTGTAATAACTTTTCGGCAGTTAATGTTTGATTATTAATCTCATCAACAATAATTCCAATTACTTTTGGTGCCACAAGCTCTAATAATGCTACTCCAAATAATAAAATAATTCCCGTTATGTACGCTCGCTTTTCTTGTTTAAAAAACCAAGCTAACTTAAAAAATACTTTCATGTTATCCTCCTCTCTTAAAATAAGCGATGTGTTCAGTTTATCAAAAATACAGAATTTTTAAAAGTTTTTAAAATTAGTACCTTCAAATGAAAAGGACATCCGTGCCGGATGTCCTTTTCGCGCTTATTTCATTTGCTTGTTCATCGCGCTCATCATTTGATTAATTTTCTTTTGAGACGGTTTTTGTCCCATTTGCATCATCATCATTTTTAACATTTGTTCATTAATTGGTGGATTTTTTTGTAAGTAGTTCATCATATATTTACGAGCGATAAAAAAACCTAACGCTACGCCTGCTAGTAATGCTACTACACCAACTAGAATACCTGACCAAATTGGCATATATTTTCCTCCTTCATGTTGTCTACCTTACAGTGTACTAAAACCTTTTCAATAAGACAAGATGATATTCGACATTTTTTATACATATGTTCGTGCTTGCTTGAGAGGATTTAGCCAACCATACTTCTTATTTTCATAATCCATTGCTAAAAATGTTAATTCACATTTTCTGAGCACCTCAAAAAAAGTTGTCTCCATTGAAACATTTCCAGAGGTATTCATTCGAATGTACTGTGGTTTCACCATTATTTCTCCGTATTCCGTTCCTGTATACAGCATATGTGTATGATATGTTCTATTATATTTCCCTAAATGGTGTAAAGCTTGTTCTAATTTATGATGAATTTTTATGACTTGTAAAGGCATCGTAATATACATCATCTGCTTATATAGTACTTTTTTTTCCGAAAGGGATTCAGATTCTGAAAATCGAACAAATAAATCAAAAAGCAAAGATTCACGACCAAAGTATGTCTTCGCAATATCTTCTTGAATTAAATACAATTCATACGTTTTCATTTTTCTCCTCCCGATCTGGACAATCTTTTTCTCTACATTATATAGAAGAATATGTGCAATGATTGTCTGACTACGGAAAAAGAAAAAACTTTTTCTGTCGAATTCAGTCATTTACATAGAAAAACCTCTCCATATCGGAGAGATTTTTCAAAGCTATTAAAGCATTTCTTTCACTTTACGTACAACGTTTTCTACAGTGAATCCGTACTCTTCCATAATCTTTTCACCAGGAGCAGATGCACCAAACATATCGATACCTAATATGTCGCCTTCAAGACCAACGTAACGATGCCATCCGAATGTAGCACCCATTTCGATTGCGAAACGTTTTGTTACTGCTTTTGGTAATACTGATTCTTTGTATTCAGCAGATTGTGCTTCAAAACGATCCATAGATGGCATGCTGACAACAGATGCATCTATACCATCTGCCGCCAACGCTTTTTGCGCTTCAATTGCTAAGCTTACTTCAGATCCAGTTGCAAGTAAGATGACATCAGCTGTTTCTTTCTTGCTTGCAGAAATTACATATGCACCTTTTGACACTTTCTCATAAGTATCTTCTTTTGCACCTTCTAATGTAGGAAGATCTTGACGAGTTAAAATTAATGCCGTTGGTGTTTTTGTAGATTCTAAAGCTAATCTCCAAGCCGCTACAGATTCGTTACCATCAGCTGGACGGATAACAGAAACATTCGGCATCGCACGAAGAGCTGCTAATTGTTCGATTGGTTCATGTGTTGGACCATCTTCACCAACAGCGATACTATCATGCGTGAATACATATGTCACAGGTAATTGCATTAATGCCGCAAGACGAATTGCTGGGCGTAAGTAATCAGAGAATACGAAGAATGTACCACCGTAAGTTTTTAAACCGCCATGAAGTGCGATACCGTTCATTGCTGCACCCATTGCGAACTCACGTACACCATACCAAATGTTTTTACCGCTGTAATCAGCTCTTGTAAAATCTTTCTCGTTATTCATATATGTTTTGTTAGAACCAGCAAGGTCTGCAGATCCACCGAAGAATGATGGTACAGCTTCTGCAATTGCATTAATAACAGCACCTGAAGAAGAACGAGTTGCTGTTTTTGATCCTACTTCATAAGTTGGTAGATTTTGTTCCCAGCCTTCTGGAAGCAGACCTTTCATCGCCATTTGTAATTCATTTGCTAATTCTGGGTATGCTTTTGCATATTCACCGAACATTGTGTTCCATTCAGCTTGTGCTCTTTCACCAACATCTTGCACTGTTTTACGGAAGTTTTCATATACTTCTGCTGGTACGTGGAAATCTTCTTGTGCAGTCCAAGCGTATGCTTCTTTTGTTAATTTTGTTTCATCTTTACCAAGCGGAGAACCATGCGAAGCTGATTTTCCTGATTTGTTTGGAGAACCGAAACCAATTGTTGTTCTTACTTCAATTAGCGTTGGGCGTTTTTCGTCAGCTTTCGCGCTTTCAATTGCGTTTGCAATTGCTTCAATATCATTGCCATCCTCAACGCGGATTACTTGCCATCCGTATGCTTTATAGCGATCTTCTACACTTTCAGAGAATGAACGATTTAAATCACCATCTAATGAGATATCATTGGAATCATATAATACAACTAGTCGTCCTAAGCCTAAATGTGCTGCTAACGAAGATGCTTCAGCAGACACGCCTTCCATTAAATCACCATCACCGCAAATTGCGTATGTATAATGATCTACAACATTGTATGCATCACGATTATATTTCGCTGCTAAATGTCTTTCTGCCATCGCCATCCCAACAGCAGTTGAAATACCTTGTCCAAGTGGACCAGTTGTTGCGTCTACACCTGGTGTATGACCGAATTCTGGATGTCCTGGTGTTTTACTTCCCCATTGACGGAAGTTCTTTAAATCATCCATTGTTACATCATAACCAGATAGATGAAGTAAGCTGTATAACAGCATAGAACCATGACCTGCAGATAATACGAAACGATCGCGGTTAAACCAAGTTGGATTATTTGGATTATGTTTCATAAACTTAGTCCATAATGTATAAGCCATTGGTGCTGCCCCCATTGGCATTCCTGGATGACCAGAGTTTGCTTTTTCAATCGCATCAATGGATAATGTGCGAATCGTGTTGATAGAAAGTTGTTCGATTGAATGTGACATGCTATTCTTCCCTTCGCTTATATTAGTAAACGTTTTATACATTTATATGATAGCTTCCCACGCAAGATTATACAACATGTATCGACAAATATGTTGATGTTTTTTTGTTTTTTATAAAAAAACAACGCAATCCTTTGAATGTATGGGCATTCAATCTGTCATACTTTTTCCTTGTTTTTATATTAAAAATAAAATAAATTATCCGTATATTTATACACAAATATCTTATTGCTTCATTTTTTATCTTTTCACCTACCTCTTCCCCTATAAAAATATGTATTGTTTCTGCATACTGAAACAATACATATCCGACTGCTATACAATTCGTTTTCTTATTGAACTTGAAAGAAAATCAACAATAATTACCATAATAATAATTCCAAGTAAAATGATTCCTACCCTCGGCCAATTTCTTGAGCTTAATGCAAAAATAAGTGGTGTACCTATTCCGCCCGCCCCAATAACACCTAAAATCGCCGCAGATCGGACATTAATCTCAAAACGATAGAGCGTATAAGATAAAAAGTCGGGTAATACTTGTGGCCATACCGCATACCAAAGGATTTGAAAACGATTTGCTCCATTCGTCACCAAGGCTTCAATAGGTCCCTTCTCTATATTTTCAATTCCCTCTGCGTACAACTTCCCTAGCATACCGATAGAATGTAATCCTAATGCTAAAACACCTGCGAAAGACCCTGGTCCCACTGCTTTTATAAATAGCAGTGCCATAACTAATTCAGGGAATGTACGAATAAAACTAAGCACAAACTTTCCTATTGATGACATTCCTTTCCCTGCATTCATATTTTTAGCTGCCCAAAATGCAAATGGGATAGAAAGAAAAGCAGACACAAACGTACCTAATATGGCAATTGCTAATGTATCCACTAAACCATGCAATAAATCTTCACCACCTGGTAAAGAGACATATGTCCAATCTGGATTCACGATCCCAGATAAAATCGCTTTTGTAATTTGTCCCGCTGTATCTTTTATCCCCTCAACAGGTATTCCTGAAAATGCCCATATATATAAGAGCATCAATGCAATAAAGATCATCCAACGATATAAACTCATTTGCTTCGGTTTTGGCACAATCACTGTAGGTTTGTTCATCATAATTTCTCCCGTAATACTGTACTTATATAATCAATTAACAACACAACAATAAGTGTATAAATAATAATAGAAGACGTTTGTTGATACTGTAAAAAACCAAGTGTACGGTCATAATATAATCCGATACCGCCCGCACCAACTAAGCCTAAAACAGCTGCTGCTCGCACATTTACTTCAAACGTATATAATACATAGGAAACAAATTGCGCCATTACTTGTGGCATCACTCCATATACAATCCATTGCATTTTATTCGCTCCTACAGCTGTCATCGCTTCTAACGGACCTAGATCAATTGCTTCAATCGATTCGTACAATAATTTAGCAATGATTCCAACTGAAAAAAAGATAAGAGCGAAAATTCCCGGAAGCGGACCAATTCCAAAAATCGCAACAAAGATGGCTGCTAATAATAAATCTGGTATCGTCCGAATAAAATTTAGCACAAACCGAGCTGGGCCATATAAAAGAGCAGTTGTAAACACATTATTGGCTGCTAATACAGCAAGTGGAATAGATAGAATAGCTCCGAAAGTTGTACCAATAATCGCCATGCGAATTGTTTCTAAAATAGCAGTCGTAATGACTTGAAAGTAGCTCCAATCTGGAGGTACCATTTCCTTTAATAAATCGATCATATTCGGCCAGCCTGTTATAAGCTTCATAAATGATGCATTCACTTGTATGCCGCTACTCCAAAGTAATACAATCATTAAAGTCACTGTGAATATGTGCTTTAACTTCTTCGGCGGCTTCGGAATGTTTTTTGTATGAGTCATTGTTACATCTCTCATTTCGCCGCCACTCCTAGCAATTCATGCCGCTCAATAGAAGATCCATAAATTTCAGCAAATGTTTCATCTGTCGCTTCCTCTACCGTCCCGTCAAATACGATTTCCCCTGCATGCAACCCGATAATCCGCGTAGCATATTCCCTCGCTAATTCAATCGAATGTAAATTTACAATTGTAGTAATCCCAAACTCTTTATTGATCTGCTTCAAATCATCCATCACTTGTTTTGTAGTCAGGGGATCTAGCGACGCAACTGGTTCATCAGCTAAAATAATTTTTGCTTCTTGTGCCAAGGCTCGCGCAATTGAAACGCGTTGCTGTTGTCCTCCTGATAACTCATCAGCACGCATATATGCCTTTTCTAAAATGTTCACCCGCTCTAACGCTCGAAATGCAAGTTCTACATCTTCTTTCGGAAACAGTCCCAATACGGTACGCAATGTTGAATGGTACCCAACGCGTCCAGCCAACACATTTTTCAACACGGTAGACCGTTTTACGAGATTAAAATTTTGAAAAATCATTCCGATATCCCGGCGCATATGTCGTAATTCTTTTCCTTTCGCCTTCGTAATCGATTGTCCATCAATGATAATTTCACCTTCTGTAATTTCATGCAGCCTATTAATAGAACGAAGGAGCGTCGATTTCCCTGCACCAGACAACCCAACCATAACAATAAATTCGCCTTTATGAATTTTTATGTTGATCTTATTTAAACCTCTTGTACCATTCGGATATATTTTCGAAACATTTCGAAACTCAATCACACTTCTTACCTACTTTCTACTTGTTTTACGAAACAGAAAAACGGCTAACTAACAAAAACTACGTTACAGCTTCGTTAGTCGGCCATTCAACATTGGCAGTTCACCTATTCAGTTACTGTGTTTTTACTTTCTTTCCGTATTCACGAACGATATCAAATTTACTGTCATCAGACTTAACATATCCTTCATGTGAATAGACTTCCTTTATAATTTTATGCCCTTCTTCATCTTTTCCAATTTCAATAAAGGCATCTTGCAGCTTTTTGCTCCATTCTGCATCTAAATCAGAACGCACCGCAATTGTATCGTTTGGAATTTTTTCAGTGAACTTTATAATTTTTGTCTTATCAAATACATCTGGATAATCCTTTTTAACAATATTACGAGCATCTTGGAATACAACTGCCGCGTCAACATCACCGTTTAAAAGAGCAATAATAGACTGATCATGTCCCTTTAATGTAACTGGTTTCACATCTTTTAATGGGTCAATCTCTTCCTTCATTAAAACTGCAGCTGGCCAAACATATCCCGCAGAAGATGTAACATCTTGATATCCGATTTTTTTCCCTTTCAAATCTTTAATACTATTAATATTTGACTCTTTCTTCACGACAAACTCAGATTTATAAAAGTCTACTAAATCTTTTGTAGGTTGACCTGTTTCATCGTCTACTCCAAATCGTTGCGCCTGTAATATGACATTGGCTGCTTTCTTCTCATGTGCCAACACGTAGGCAGTTGGTGGTAAAAAGCCTACATCTACCTGTTTAGATGCCATCGCTTCGACAATCGTATTGTAATTCGTGGAAACGCTAACTTTAACAGGAATATTGAGCTTATCACTTAACAACTTTTCAAGCGGCTTTGCTTTCGCCTCTAACGTATCTGCATTTTGTGAAGGAACAAACTGAACATTTAATGTTTTCGGTACATATCCTTTTTTCTTCTCTTCACTCTTCGTTGCACTTGATTCCTTTGTCCCACAACCACTTAGTAGACTGGCTGCTAGTATGGCCGTCGCCCCCATCATGAAAACTTTTTTTAACATGTGAAATCCTCCATTTTCTTATTCATAAAATGACGAGCTGTAAACACGTAGAAATATACCATAAAATTCCTAACACAAAGTATTATTTACAGAATCTTTACACATTCTAAACATTATATACAATCGTATTTATATTTATTTGTTATGATAAATGTATAAATAATATAAAAGGATGATTGAGATTGAAAGAACATCATACTGTACAAGTCAATATTCTACTTACAAGCGATATACATGGAACCGTTTATCCACTTCATTACCGAAATAACGAAAGCGCAGAAATTGGATTAGCAAAAATCGCAACACGTATCCAGCAGGAGCGTTCACAGCATAAACATGTCATCGTAATTGACAACGGTGACTTCATTCAAGGGACACCGTTTACTTACCACTATGCCACTTACGAAAGTGATAAAGATAATCCGATGACAATACTTGCTAACTACATCCACTATGATGCAGCCATTATTGGAAATCACGAGTTTAATTACGGAATGGACATACTAAATAAAGCCGTTTCACATGCTAATATGCCTTATCTCTGTGCAAATATTTTAGATAAAAGAACAAAAAAACCTTATTTTGGGAAGCCTTATTTGATCAAGCATATCGAACCAAATATAAAAATCGCTATTTTAGGAGTTACAACACATTACATTCCAAATTGGGAGCAACCGCATCATATTCAAGATTTACAGTTTGAAGACGCATTAGAAACAACAAAAAAATGGGTTTCTTTTATTTATAAGCATGAAGCACCTGATGTATTAGTTGTAGCTTATCACGGTGGATTTGAAAGAGATTTACAGTCCGGCGCACCAACGGAAACTTTAACAGGGGAAAATCAAGGTTTTGCCATGTGTCATGAAATAGAGGGAATCGATATCTTACTAACTGGTCATCAACACCGCTTCATCGAAAACGAAACAATAAATGGTGTAACTGTGTTACAACCTGGATGTAATGGCCATTCATTAGGGAAAGTTCAAATAGAATTGGAACAAAATAATAGTCGGTGGACCATCAAAACATGTCGTTCTGAACTGCTATCTGTAGAAGATGTTCCGGCAGATCATACGTTACTTTCACTCGTATCTGACTATGAAGAGCGAACGCAAAAATGGCTTGATCAACCAATTGGTACAATTGTTGGCGATATGAAAGTTCATGATCCGATGCAAGTTCGTTTACAGGATCATCCTTTTATCGAATTTATCAATAAAGTACAAATGGACGTAGCTGAAGTTGATATTTCTTGTACAAGTTTATTTCACAATGCATCTCCCGGATTCCCAAATGAGATTACAATGCGCGATATTGTTTCTAATTACATTTATCCAAACACATTAAAAGTCATTCGCATTACAGGACAAAATATTCTGGAAGCGCTTGAACGATCTGCTGAATATTTCTCATTGAATGAAACCGGAGAGATTGTTGTAACCCCTGCCTATATCAAGCCAAAGCCACAACATTATAATTATGATATGTGGGAAGGTATTTCATACATACTAAACATTTCAAAACCAGTTGGAGAAAGAGTTGTTTCCCTACATTACAAAGGAAAGCCTCTTTCTCTTACGGATGAGTATGATGTTGTTATGAATAATTACCGGGCAAGCGGTGGCGGGAACTACTTTATGTATCAAAATAAACCGGTTATAAAAGACATACCGATTGATATGTCTGAAATCATTGCAAACTATATATTGAAAAGAAAAGTGGTTGAAGCAACTCTCAATCAGAACTGGACGGTAATAAAATGAAGATCTAAAGAAACTACACCACTATATATTTCTATGAAAATAAAAAAGATGGGCTTGTCCCATCTTTTAATTTAGCTTGACATTATTTTTCTTTTTTAACGCTTTTAATTTCGCTGGGGTAATATCTTTCCCCTCTTCATTCACGATTTTAATTCCTTTTAATTCGTTTAACATGTTTTGGCGAAATCCTTTTAAATATTGTTCACGGAGCGATTGACGTTCCCGTTGTTCTTCTTCAGTTAAACCTTCATTCTTCGCTTTCCTCGCTAAGAAGTTAATGCGTTCAATGAGTTCGTGACTTAGCATCTCGAATCCCCTTTCTACTAAAAACTGATTATTATCATACAATAGTTAGTCTTGTTTATCAAGCAATTGCTTCGTATATTCCACATACCTGCGATGCACAGTAGCTTTAGAAACATCATATCCAAATCCACGAAGTGTCGCAGCAATCTCTTCAAAAGTTAATTCATTGCGGCGCAAACGAACAATCTCTTCAATCGGCACTTCTTTTTTCTCACGCCCCGTACTCAAGTGTCGGTTTTTCAAGTTTTTCTCCGGTCGAAATCCTCTTTCTACCGCTCTTTTCATGCCACGTTTAATCTTTAAGTTATGAATTTTCCTTTGATACTCTTCCACGATACTAATAATATCAAGTACCATTGAATCAGAATCAGACAGCTGCAATTCACCGTTATGTGTATGCGTATACACTTTTACTCCATCTTTATATAAGCAATGCATTAAAGCAATCTTCGCATTTCCTCTGCCAAGCCTTGTTTCATCTTGAATAAGAAGTACCTCAATTTGCTCGTCCCGTATTATATCTAATATTTCCAATATTCCTTCACGTTCAATCGTGTAACCACTTGCTTGTTCTTCAACCACCTTTATAACATTCATTTGATATCGCTCAGCTAAATGCAACAATTCATCTTTTTGACGTGCCAATGATGTTTCTTGTGCCTCTTTCGTTGTACTTACACGAGCATAAATGATTGCATTCATTTAAAACCCACTTCCTCTTTTTGATTTTTTTATTAGTTTAGCATAAATCTCTTACATGTTCGAACTTATGTTTGTAGAATGTTTTTTCACATGGTATACTTATGAATAAGAAAAACGAAAAAACGAGGTGTTAAAAAATGGAAAAGTTAACAAAACGCCAGCAAGACATTCTCGACTTCATTAAACTGAAAGTACAGGAAAAAGGTTACCCGCCTTCCGTACGTGAAATTGGTCAAGCAGTCGGCCTTGCTTCTAGTTCTACAGTGCACGGACATTTATCACGTCTAGAAGAGAAAGGATATATTCGACGCGATCCAACGAAACCGAGAGCGATTGAAATTTTAGGAGAAGAAAGAATCGAAATTGGTACACAATCTGTTGTTCAAGTACCAATTGTCGGAAAAGTTACAGCTGGATTACCGATTACAGCTGTAGAAAGTGTGGAAGAACATTTCCCACTCCCTGCAAGTATCATTGCTGGAGCTGATCAAGTATTCATGCTACGAATATCTGGAGATAGTATGATTGAAGCTGGTATTTTTGATGGAGATTTAGTTGTTGTTCGTCAGCAACATTCCGCAAACAATGGTGAGATTGTCGTCGCTCTAACAGAAGATAATGAAGCCACAGTTAAACGCTTTTATAAAGAAAAAGATCACTTCCGTCTACAACCAGAAAACTCTTCTTTAGAACCAATTATTTTAAATACCGTTTCTGTTATCGGAAAAGTAATTGGTGTATATCGTGACCTACATTAAAAAATAGACCAAAATGGTCTATTTTTTAATGTACGTTAATTATACCATCGTCCATAGCTGTTTTCCTCTCAATTTGCACACCGTCATTTCTAAATGTGACGTCTCTGGCATCTTCCTTAAAAATCTGTACTTTGCATGAACAGTCGCGTTTTAACGTTCTTTCCTTTCCATTATATAAAACGAAAATGATCTTCACTTGTCTATGTTTAATTCACTTGAATGCTAACATCTCCCGCAGCTGTTTTTCCTGTGATTTTCACACTACCATCGCCAAATGTAACATTCCTGTCCTCTGTTTGAAAAATTTCTACTTCTCCTGCATACGTCTTACCGCTCACAACTGCATTCTGAGGCTTCTCAAGTAAACGAATATCTATGTCTCCCGCTTCTGAATTTGCTTCTAAATCGTATTTTGCATCATGATCCATAACCTTTACATCTCCCCTAGCTGTTTTGGCAACGACTTTACCGTTCGTTCTGTTTATTTCCACTTCTCCTGCTTTTGAAGAGCCTTCTACTGTTTTTGCTGACACTCGCTCCATTGCAACATCTCCAGCAAGAGTTAAGGCTTCTACACGTTCACTCTTCACCTCACTTATTGTAATCTCACCTGCAGATGATTTCATTTTTATTTCTTGATAAGTACGCTCAGGAACAACAACCGTTAGCTTTGTTGCTTTAAACCCCGAAGATAAAAATGAAAAGTCAAATAAAAATCCTTCTTTTGTTTCCCCTTTTATTCCCAAAACATCTCCTTCTTCATTAACACTCACTCTTTGTTTTTCAATATTTCCTGACTGTTTCACATAGAAAGAAGAATCCTTTCCTTTTTGAATCACAATATCTCCAGCATCTAATTCAATATCTACATTTTTAATTGCCTCATTTTTTATAACTTTTTCCGTTTCTTTCTGCTCCGCCGCATCTACCATCTCCGAATATGTTTGTGATATACCAATAATGCCAACTACAATACAAACAATGGCTACTAACATTATTTTTTTCATCTTATTTTTCCCCTCTAATCATTTTGAGATTCCAATTGACGTAACGTATACAAAGATTTTTAAACCATTTTGTACAGTAGTAAGCACCGATACATACTAATAATCCAATCCCAAAAAATGTAATAGAAACAAATATATCAAGCCATAAAAAAGTGCCAGTTAGTATCTTAATCACGACTAGGAATGGTGCTATAACGGAGGAAATCCCTCCAATCCACAGTGAGAATATAAAACTTACAATTGTAATTAAAGGTCCTAATACAATAATGAAGTTTAATAAACTAAGCCCAACTACCGACGTAACAGCTCTTGTTATATTTGATGCAGACGGATCTTTTTTCATCTCATCAAAACGATATAAGGCTAACATCTCTTTTGCAATCGCTTTTGGCGAGCCAAGTCCCTTTATAATTTCTGCTTCTGTCTTCCCTTCCTCTAACCCAAATCGAAAATGTTCCTCATAGTCATATAGAATATCTCTTCTTTCTTCTTCTGGTAGCTTTCTAAGATGTGTTGATAATTCCTGAAGAAATTGCTCTTGATTCATATCATTACACCCCTTCAATAATTTCCTGTACCCCTTTAGCGAAATCACGCCATTCCGTTACAAGTAAATGTAGTTGTTCTTCTCCTTGATCTGTTAATTGATAATATTTACGCGGTGGTCCTTCCGTTGATTCTTTTAAATATGTTTGAAAATACCCTTCTTTCGTTAATCGGCGTAACAACGGATAAACGGAACCTTCTGATATTAAAAATTTATTAGAAATCTCTTGAACAAGTTCATACCCATAACAATCTTTTCTTTTAACAAGTGCCAGTACACAAAGCTCCAGCACACCTTTCTTAAACTGGACGTTCAAAGACAATCCTCCTTTTTATCAGTACTAATTAATGCAAGGTACTTACACTAACCATAATATACCATTTACTACTATTTATTACAAGGTACTGTTGACTATTTTACAGGAATATTGCATGACCATTATTATAGGTCGAAAGAACACCTCAAAAAAAAAAAAAAAACGATAATTCCTTAATGAAGGACTTACCGTTTTTCACTAAAAATACTATTCGTAACTGTATATTAAAAATTTCATGTTTTGAAAAACTCCTGATAAATATATTTCTTACTATATATCGTTCATACTGGTATACCCCTCATCCCATCGACTGTTGCACCTGTTTTTGCTTCAACCTTTCTTCTAACACATGAATCATAAATAAGAAATGCTCCGCCTCCCTTACAACATGATCCGCTAATAGTGGATTAATTACATTGCGAATTTGACATGTTTGAATAAGTTCCAATCCTGCTTTTTTGAAATTTCTCAATTCAACTGTAGCGTTTTCACTATCTTTATTCATCTTTCCGATAATGGGGTATGTTGGTTGTTTCTGATATAACATTGATTCTACATCTCTAGCTTGACTAAGAAGAACTTCGAAATCATCACCAAATTTTAAAGCAGTATGAACTAAATTTCGTTCTGATTGATCAAGTAATGAGGCAATAAAACGAGAATGTTCCATCATAATTCTTAACCAAAATACATTTTCACTAATGATCGCATCTTGAATTGGATCCATTTTCCCTTCATTAAATTTCTGAAGTGTTCGTATAAAATACTCTGCTTCTCGCGCAATATGATCTACTAATAACGGAAAGTTAAACCCACTTACTTTACAATTAATAATTAAAATTAAAAGATTTCTTTTATAATTACGAAATGCATAAACGAGCTGGATACTTTCTTCATTTAATTGCCTGACTGCTTGAACAGTTTGAGGGATAGAAAACGCTTTTTGTAAATGTCGATCAAAAAGATGAAAAAATTGATCCACCTGTTGAATTAAGTTAGTGTCTTTTCGGTTAAATCCTTCACCAAGAAAAAGTGCGTGCTCCTTCATAATCCTTAGCCAAAAGCGATTTTCAGTTAACGATCTCTCAATAAATAATTGTTCTGTTAATGATTCAGAAGGTGCAGCTTTCAATTCTGGCGGAAGTAACATCGCCCTCTGCGTATCCATAACAAAATGACCAGGAATCGATTGTTGTTCCTCGTTCGTCATAAAAATCCCCCCTATCCCCTAAAAACACCATTCCAACATGATATATATGAAAGATTATGATTTCCTATACCTTTCAACATCCACTTAAAAACTTCCAAATATATTGTTTTAAAACGTTCACACCTCAGCAAGCGTTCCTTAATTATTTATTACCCGGAGCAGGCTTACGATGCTTATGACCATTATCTTCTGTTGTATAAAAATCATAATAATGAACATGCATTCCATTTCCAACTGGAATCGCCGGCCCTGAGTACGCTTTATAGTAATGAGTATGCCCATCCTCAAATACAACATAACCTTCTGTATAATGTACATGTCTATCCTGCGTTTGAATTGGGGGAGAAGATACATCTAAACATTGATGTACATGCCCTACATCTACAGATGTATAATCTACAGACCCCTGATTATGACTCGGTACAAATCCAGAAACAAAATCAACCTTCCCTACCCTGTTCACCCCACTCACTCCTTGTCCATAGAAATAAACTCTATACATGTATATGTTTAAAATTAAAATTCATACCTCGAAGTTCCGGTACTTACTAGAGATTGATTTTATTGGGAGAGCTAGCCCTCCCCATGCGCAAATTTCATAACTTACACTTTAAGTTATGAAATTTGCGCGACTTAAGAAGCGATCCATTGCTTTTTCGTTTCGGAACTGTTCTTTTTTTCCTTAACAACAAATAAGACTCCACCCAGATTACGGTAGCGCCTACGAGAATTGCTATTGGTTTAATCATTAACAAGTATATCCGTCCCCTTCTTCAACATGTACGAGAAACTCAAAATAAATACGACATTAAATATAATAATAGAAGACCACATATTAAAATGATATTCTTTACTTGCAATTAAATTATAAATGTTATGGACCAAGAAATTAGCGCCTATAATCATTCCACCTAGTATTGAACTAATTAATATGCTCATTAAATAAAACTTGAGCTTCTGAAACATTTTTCATATCCCCCTTTTCTAAACGAAACTTGGTTTAAGTTTTTAGAAAATAATAGCATCCATTTTCTATGTATTATTAAACCTATAGTTTAACTAAGGTTATTTTAAGAAAGCATTACCTATTCAAATGTCCATTTTGTGCACTCACTAATCGCCTTAACACTTAGAAGAACTCAACTATGGAAGTTCTACTTGAGTATATGTTTATATAAAGGCTGATCTTTCCATGTAGTTTTTTATTTTACTCAAGGGGAGTGTGAAAGAAAAAAGTGTATGTTAGTAACGAGATGAAATATACAAGTGCATTTGAGGAGAAACGCCGTCCCATAAATTACGCCATAATATGCTACGAATCACTATAAAGAAAACAAGGATTTAGTATTGCTATGTGATCAACTTGGTCATACCTCAGTCGAGGTTACTAGTATCTATACAAATATTAATAAAGATAAAAAACGTAAGGCTGTTGATCGTTTAGAAAGAAGGCAATTTGAATAATAACTGGTTCATGGGATCCCACCAACCACACGACATAAAACCCACGTTAAGACATTTTCTAGAAAGTGAAAACCCTGATTTTTGTACGCTAAGGAATGTAAAAGCGACTTGGGGGATTCCCGACGGCACTGAAAGCATGAACATCACTTTCTAATTTCAGAAAAATTAAATCAAAAAGGAATTGCTGACGAATTCAAAAAGGCAATGAAAACAGAAATCTCGTATTTTGATAGAGAAGACCTACATGAATATGTACAAGAATCGGCTAAAGAATTAGTGGTTTTATTCCATCAAGACAATAACTGTTCAAAAGCAAGTAACTATTTTTATCTTAGCCATCTAGCAAAAGAACAAAACTTTGAAAAGAAGGCTTTAAAATGAAAAAAGTAATTTTTAGCTTAATTGGATTAACAGCTGCATTCACATTTGCGTTTAATTCTAGCCATGTAACTAATACACAGAAAGCGCTTAGCGAGGACAAAATTGTACAATATGCTCATAGCCATACGGGTGGATAATATGAATGTTATAAAGTGGCCTTTTGGTTGTCTCCAGCGAATCTACTTACCATAAAAAAATTCTTCATTTTTAAATTAGAATCCTTTGAAATTCGATTTACTTTTTCAAGAATATGATTTACATTTATCATTTAATCTCCTATATACATTACAAACCGTTCAAACTTCTCTCCACTCCCAGAAATTTTTCAACACTCTCTAATATTCCTTTTTTATTCACTCCCCCAAACCATAGAGTTTCACCCCCACACGACGAGCTAGCATGCCAAACAAAAAGGAATGGAAGACCAAAAGATAACATCAAAACAAAGAAATAACTAGTTTTTCCTTTCAGGGCATGCCAGTTGACGCAAATTTCGTTATAGGCAGTGATTGTGAATATATTATTCATTTCCCTGCACAAATTCATTTTCGTTATGGATTTTTTGAAATACGATTCTGTTAAGTACAAAAAAGTGCAAAGTTTTTTGAATAAAAGCAAAAAAAAGGTGATTACATTAAACATTTATTACAGTCAAGAATATTTATAAAAATATGAGTATGAAATCAACTTTATGTAATGGCGGAGGACTTGATGTGGATATAACTCAAAGTATGGCCAGAATAGTTGTTAATGGGAAAGACCTTCCTTTTACTTCAGTTAGAACTTCCAGATGGCATATTGGACCTGTGGATGATTTAATTGTTTCAACCAAGCAGAGAGTAGAAGCGTTTTATCAATTTATGTGGTCACGAGTGCCAATGATGATTGTAATGTATTTTCTGCAAGGTGCGGAGTATGTGAGATTTACTCAGATTATTGGAATTAATGAAAGTATAACAGGAGAATATACCTATTATTTCTCTTGGGGATAAAACGAATTTAAAGTAGCGAATTCGCTGCTTTTTTATTTTATAAAGAAATTACCGTAAGGAGGAAGTATGCAAATTGGATCTGGTTGAAAAATATAAGGTCAGTGTTAATACCGTTAAGTCACGGAAAATCAAATACAAATGGGATAGAAAAGAAATTACAATGACAGAAATCGCACATTTAATCGAGAACATGTACCGTCATCATTACACACCTCAAACGATTTCAAATATGACAAAATCTGTTTCTAAACAAGTTAAAACGTTTCATCAACATCCTTTACCTACTCGCTATATATGCGGTGTAGGTAGATGCAACCTATATCACATTACGTCGTGAAACGGTGTCAAAAGAAGCTATTTATATCGCTGTTGGTATTTGTGAAAACGGATCAAAAGAAGTGCTTGCGTACACGATTGCGCCAACTGAATCAGCGTATAACTGGCAAGAGCTTTTAGAAGAACGCAAAGATCGCGTGATGTAAAGGATATTTCAGATGGCTTAAAAGGCATGATAGATGCCATCTCAAACATCCTTCCAAGGTTGGCAAAAAAACGAAATGCACCTGCAGAAAAACCAATCGCATCGCTACATAGTTTAGTAACGCGTAACTCCACTGATATCTTGAATTTTTTTACGCCATCATCAAATTTTTCAACTCCATTCATAACGGAACAATTTAAGATTTGAAGCAATTAACTTCGCCATAAATGGTTGACTTGCTGTTAAAAGGAGAGCCCTGTTGTCTTTTATGATGCGTTCATATTATTCCCACAATGGTTCAAATGGAATAATTCCACCCCAGTTGCATGCAGTAGTTCCGTAAGGCAAGTTACACAAAATCATATCAATTGATTTATTCTTAATTATTTTCATACCTTCCAAGCAGTCCATACTAAATACTCGATTCAACATTTCTATAACCGTACTTTTTATGTAGTTTCTTAGCATTTTATAAAAAACACAAGGAAACTGTCCACTGTCGTTTGCACGCATAAAAATACGTGTTATAATATTTATAAAAAAATCTCCGTTCCACATCCCCGTAAAGATTTAGACGTTGGACTTACACAAGAAATCTTGAAACAAACCGAGCTGAAATAGCCCCCCTGCTTATAAAATGAACGCTAATAAATATTATATATTAATTTTAAATTCATAAAACTAATGGAGGAAACACAAATGAAAAAAGATTATTATGCATTCCCTGCTGTCTTTAAATTTCTTGATAATAAAGAAATTTTAGTAACATTTCCCGATCTGCCAAATGTTATTACAAACGGTTTTAGTCAAGAAGAAGCCTTAAAAATGGCTAGAGATGTATTAGGTGGTTCTTTATCAATAATGGAAGAAGATAATACCCCTATCCCTTCGCCAACCCATATAACAGGTATAACAGATTTAAACGATAATGAGTATGTTTTATTAGTCGATGTCAGAATGCCACCGTATAGAACGACCGACAATGTTAAATTGAAAAAGAAAACATTAACTATCCCAGAATGGATCGACAAAGAAGCTGTAAATAAAAACATCAATCAATCAAAATTGCTTACTGAAGCCTTAAAAGAAACATTAGGTTTCAATGATAATACACACACACCTTAAAGAGGCTGGGACATAACTAGCTTCAATTCGGATTTCTCTATTTTTGATTCTGGTGCAAAAACTATTTGATGAAGACATAGAACCTACATGGTCTGTTCCATTACAGATTATGATGCAACTCCAAACAACTTATGTATGAATTTTACTTCATTTTGGACAGACTTCACCCGTTGGTGAAGTTGTCCCTTTTTCCTCATATGCATCACTTCAATGCCACTCAATATAGAATTGGCTGTTTCATATGACTTGAATCCCAACATAGAACGCACAGGCTTCTTTAATGAAACGATGATCTTGTTCCACTTGAATAGATTTTGCTTTTCCATACTGATTATCATGTCCTGTTTTAGAGTACTAGTCTCAGTATATCCAAGTTTAGAAGATTACTTCCAGGTATTTTAAAGTTTTTGCACCAGAACCACTTATAATATTAATAGGCTAACAGGAAGAAAAAAGATGTTTTAAAAAGATTTTGACATTTTTTATAATCATTGCTCCATTAAAAGAATCAAATTTCGCTTTAACGAAATAATCCCAATTGCTTATTCTAACGATTTGACATTATTAGCTGCTCAAACTCTTGTAACCCTACTTTTTCACCGAATAAAATCTTTTCTAAAGTAAGAGTTAACAAATATGGTATCTTGTTTAACTCGTTATTCGTAAAGTCTAGGTTATTTAACATTACTATAGCTTTGTTACTATCCTTATAACTAATTAAAACTGAATAATAACCTGCCCAATATCCATCGTGAAGAATAATCTTCTTATATTGAGGATGGTTTTCTATTTTCCAACCAAGTCCATATCCCCCGGAATTTTCATGCAAACATGGACAATATCCATTCGCAGCTTCTCCTTTAATGAAAACTGAATCTATAATACTTTCCTTGGTTTGTTCTGATACTAGGTCATTATGATAAATAGCACGCTCCCATTTCAGCATATCATCTACGTTGGACTTTATACCTCCATCACCTTTAACACCATCGAAGAAGTAAACATACTTGTGTTCTTCCATTTCATTTGGAAGCCTATACAAGTCCTGTTCCCAATCATAGATAAAACCTAACGAAAAATTTTCAATGTCGTTATTTAAAAATTGTGAATGTGTTGATGTATTGAACATATTTAAAGGTGTAAATATTCTTTTCTGTAAAAACTCTCCGTACCCCATTTTAGCAACCATTTCTATGATTTCTGCAAGTAATACATAACCAGTATTACAATACTCCCACTTTTCATTCACATGAAATAACACTTCTGGCTTCTCAACTTTCAAAAATTCAACTATATCTTTATTCGTTGCAATTCTATTAGGATTCCAGTTAGCTGGATTTTCAAACCATTCCATGTAATCTGGAAGTCCAGAAGTGTGATTTAACAGATTTTTAATAGTAATGTTTTCATAAGAAAGAAAAGGGAAAAACTTTTTAAGATTATCATCTAGCTCTAGTTTTTTCTCCTCAATTAGTATCATAATTGCCATTGCTGTAAAGCTCTTCGAAATCGAGGCAATTTCGAATACTGCATCAAGAGACTGTTGACTTGAATTATTTCTCTTGCCAATTGCTCTCTTGTAAAATGCTTTACCTTCCTCAGATAATAATATCACCCCGCTAAATAGCCTATTTTGTTCTAAGAAATCTAATACCTTATCTAGCTCTTTACGCTTCAAATTTTGTCCATTCATAATTCGATGACCTCATTTATGATTTTTGTATTTAATATGAGATACATTATTATCAGAGAGGCGTACCTCTTATTGTTGATTATATAAAGTTGATAATATTTAAAAAGTTAACTTCTCTTTTTTATGAAATGATTATTCTACCAAACTACCTCTCATAATAATTATTCCAAATTTTAGAAACTTTAACAATCCCTTTATTCAAGATATAACCGTTTATTGAACAAGAAAAACCCCTGTATATCAACTTAAAATTTTCAGTCAAACCTTATTATAAACGTCGCGACTTTATTTTAAAGCTCCAAAAATAAAATTGTATTCATAAAATTCTTTCTTGTAGAAATATGCAGAAAGAATGGCATTTTGGGATACATTCTTAAAATTAGAGTATACACTGTTAGAAGAAACATTAATGCAAATGGATTTTGGAAAGGTTGCCGCACAAAACATTCCTTATTTTAGAATGTATGCGGCACGTGTACAACAATTGTTACAGAAACGCTATAAAGAGGTTTAAGTGAATAAAAATGAGGTGATAAAGAATAATCATGTTCGGAATTGGGCTGTCAGTTTTGCTGATAGCCTTTTTATTTCTCCAAGTATATCCGTTCCATGAACAAATGTTAGAACAAAGAAATTATGATGAATATGAAATCTGGATCATTATTTGGACATGGGTATGTCTCTATGTTTCGCACCATTTTTTACAGGAAAACACATGGCAATGGGTAGTGAAAATCATTGGTGCAACTTTTTTTACAGACTTTTCAATTGGATGTGTTGGAAAACAAAGTATATATGATTTTCAACACAAAAAGTTTCCATTTCAAAAAAAATGACGTTTCAGATTCGTTTGTAATCGAAAGTTGATAATTTAAAATAAAATTCACCATGTTCAATTTCATCCGGAATATGATTCAATAGTTCCTCGGCTTTGTTATAATGTTCCCTTGCACTTGTGAACTGGTTCTGGTGCAAAAACTTTAAAATTTCCGGGAATAATTTTCCAAACTGACAAACTTTGAAATTCTGGATACGATAGTACATCTCTAAACCGCTTAGGATCTTCCCTTTCATTTTTGATAAATGCTGCAAAACAGTAGATTGAGGTATGTGTAATAGTTCAGTTAACTGTGTTACATTGCAGATTTTATGACGCATTAATTCTTCTACAATTTGTATCCTTACTAGATGTGACATAATTTTCAGTAATTCTGCGTCCTCTTCTGGAATTTTATATGTTTCTTTTTTTATTTTGAATTGTTGTTATTATATTATCTCCTTTTTATTTTCTATTTGAATTTTTTAGGTACCATCAATGTTTTTGTGTAAATGACTTTTTAACCTTTTCAGATAAAACGTCACTTTTGATACAAAAATAACTGTATTTGAAGGTTTGATTTTACGCTTCAAGTTCCTCAAACATCGCTACTAATGCTGCACGTGCCTTATTAAAACCGATGTGGCAACGCGTGGCGAAGCGTTGATTATAGTGCTCAAATTACGAGACTCGGAATCGTTCCATTGACTCTTCATTTTGAAACTGTTCTTTACGCTTTGTGTATTTTTTTACTTTTCCGTATAAAGACACACGTTCATCAACAGTCATAGAGTGTTGTTCACCAGTAGAACCACTAACTAATTAACAATGCTGGTACATTGTAATTCTTATAATAATTAATTAATGATGGGATACCTTCTAAATGCAGATTACCATCAGTAGAAAATGGCGTAACCATTGCAACACTAAAAGAACCAAAAGGATTTTTCATTTTTTACTCCTTTACTATTTGCATTTTGATATGAAATAAAAATATTTATAAATATTCCTCCAGCTGAAAGAATTGGAATTGGAAATCAAAACAATAAGATTACGATTACTTTTTTAAATTCTCCTTCATTAAAAAGGAAATATTTTGCTCATCTTCATTTGATATTTTTTCTAGTTGATTAACAATTAATTCTCGTCTGTGTAATGGTTGGTTTTGACTCAACTTTTCTTTTCCCTCAATTTTGATAATTTTAATTTTGAATCCTTGAATACCTTTGTTCATCCCGGAGAGATAAGTAGTGTCTAGATCTTTTAATTTATATGAACTATTAGGAGCTTCATACTTCAATACCATGTCATGTAAGGAATCCATTAATTCATGTTCATTTTCAATAAATTCGAATTCTCCATAGACATGAACAGTCACATAATTCCATGTGGGTACTGCTTGGTTGGTCTCGTACCAAGAGGGAGAAATATAACAATGCGGCCCATGAAAAATAGCTAAAACTGATTTATTTTCAATATCTTTCCACTGAGGGTTCTGAAGAGCAAAATGACCATATAAATAAGTGTTCTCTTTATTTAAAAGTAGTGGTAGATGTGTTGCAAAAGGTATATCTTCATGCATTGAAACTAATGTTGCAAAGCTGTTTTTATGTATTACATCGTAAGCAACTTTTAGTTCTTTCATTTTAAATATTTTAGGAATGTACATAAAAAATCTCCTTTCAATTTGTATATAAATTTTTTAGTACAACAGGCAAGCGGTTCACAATTATAACAACCTTTGATAAAGATAGTAATATACAAACTGACATATAAAAAGGTACAATTTTTAATAAATATACATGTCAAAGGAGTCAGGAAATGAAAAATACTATTTTTGCTTTTAAAGGCGATTCCCCAAAATATATACAGATCTATGAGCAGTTTAAAGTATTTATTGAACGAGGGGATATATCCGCTGGGGAACAATTGCCGTCGATTCGACAACTTGCAGAATCTCTTCAAGTGAGCCGTAATACGACTTTAATGGCTTATGATCAACTTGTAGCTGAAGGCTACATTCGTGGAGAAGGAAGAAAAGGTTATTTTGCAAATGAAATTGAACCTTTTTTATCTCAAGAAACGTTAATCCATTATGATAAAAAGAAACAAGAATCGTTACTATCTTCTTTTATTGACTTTAAGGCTGGTGCAGTAGATCAAGTAAACTTCCCATTAAAAATATGGCGCAGAATTTCTAATAAGGTGTTAACTTTACAGGAAACTTTTCAATACGGGGAACCCTTTGGGGAGACATGCCTGCGTGAACAAATATCCACATACTTATTCCAATCTCGTGGTGTGAAAACTGAACCGAATGCCATTATTATTGGGGGAAGTACCCAGCAAATGCTTATATATCTTGGACAAATACTTAAGGATGATTTTCAAAGCGTTATAGTTGAGGACCCCGGTTATGATGGTGCTAGAGAAGCTTTTAAATTAAATCGTTTTGCTCTTGAAACTTTACCAGTTTATGAAACAGGTGCTGATTTTTCACAATTAGAACATATGAAATCACGATTAATTTATGTAGCGCCTTCTCATCATAGTCCCTATGGGGTAAGTATGCCTATTCAGCAACGACATTCATTAATTTATTGGGCGAAAAAAAAGCAAGGATATATTATTGAAGACGATTATGATAGTGAATTTCGCTACACGCAACAACCATTTCCAGCTCTTGCTTCTATTGATTCTACAAGGGTAATTTATCTAGGGAATTTCTCAAAGGCATTTCTTCCGGGTATACGCATGAGTTATATGGTATTGCCACAGCCAATTTTAAATCGTTACAAAAATCAATTTCTTCATTTCGAAAGTACCACTTCTATTCTTAGCCAATTTACCATGGCCAAATTTATGGAAGAAGGAGAATGGAACAGTCATATTAAACGAATGCGTATTGTTTATAAAAAGAAGATGCACCACTTAGTATCAGTATTAAAAGAACATTTCAATGAGAATGTATCTATTATTGGTGAACAGTCGGGTTTGTATTTATTAATTAAAGTCCATTTGAACCGTTCAGAAGAATGGTTAATTCAACAAGCCCATTTGTATGGTGTTAAAGTGTATCCGACCACGCTCTACTTTATAAAAAACACATCCAAAAAACCAATTATTAAACTGGGCTTTGGTAATCTTTCTTACGATAAAATTCAGATTGGTGTAGAACTTCTAAAAAAAGCTTGGTTGTAAAAATCCCCCTGTAGTAGTTAGGCGTTTCTAACATCTATGGGGGGAGTTCGCTTTATAAAGATGATAGTTTAAAGATAAGGCTTAAATGATACCGAATTATAATTATTTTTCTCATACAATTCCATTATACAAGTTGCTATTTGTTGGATACCAAGTTCTATTTTCTTTTCATCTACTTGTGAAATGCTTAATCGGATTGCTTTCTGTTTCTTTCTATCTATATACATTCTAGAAGCATTATCGACATAGATATACCTTTCTTGCAATAGATAAATCAATTTATCTACATCTATTTATGAAGGTAAGAAAATGGTCATATAAAAACCCCTCTTGGGTTTTGTAAATGATATACATTTCGGTAAGTATGTTGAACAAGCATTTATTAGCATCTTCATTTTGTTTGTATACAATTGTTTTACTTTTTCTAAATGATAGTTAAACATACCTCTTTTTAAATAAATTTCTAATGCCCCTTGTGAAAGTGCCGATGTATTAAAATCAGTGTCGAATTTGTAACTTACAACGGAATGGATCATTGTTTCAGGAAGTACAACCGTAGCAATGCGTAATCCTGACAAAAATGCCTTTGAAAAGCTCTTAATATATATTTCTTTCATTAGGTTCATAAGTAAACAAAGGATCTGCTTTAGAATCAACATCTAATTCTGCTAAGTAATCATCTTCAACAATGTATACATCATATTTCTCTGCAAGAGTTACGATTCTTTTCTTCTCTTTATTTGAATAGTGATGACCAAGTGGATTATGGAATCTTGGTACGATATAAAAGAATTTTATGTCATTGTTTCAGAATAGAGATTCTAGCCGTTCGAAATCTAATCCATCGTTAAGTCTATTCCTAGTATCTCACATTAATTTAGTTGTAAGGTGTCTATCATGCCAAAATATGTTAGCTGTTCAATTAATATTTTTTCTTTCTATTTGGGAACGGAATATTTGATAATATATGTAACGCTTGTTGTGATCCAGAAGTAATGACAAGTCGCTCAGGTTTCGTGAACACTTGTAAACCCTGTAAATACCTCACCAGCTCTTTTCTTAGCGAATAGAGCCCTTGTTGCTAGCTGTACGTAAATCATTGTGCTTTATAGTGATCAATTGCTTTGTTTATACAATGTTGAAAGTCTTCATATGACATAGACTTTTCATCAGGTCCAGCAGATAAAAAATCAATTTTTTCGTCTGGACTAGGTATTTGATAATCATCAATAAGGGGGACAGCCCATCTAGTTCTTGAAGAATATTCAACATCATGGGCTTTGCTTCATTAAATATTTGATAGAAACGTTGGCTAGTTGCTCCTGTCCAATTGGCAGCTATATATTCTGCTGGATTATATAAATTTTGATGTATTCTTTAACCGTTACATATTTACATTATTGTTAATTGAACGATTTTATTGTTACTTTACATAAAATATGTGTTTAATCATTTTCTTAGAAAGACAATAACCACCTATCATTTTTAGTGATAGATGGTTATTAGAATGTTAAATTCTTTCCGTATTTTCATCTTTATTAAGCACTTCAAATCACGCCCTCAATCCAAAAATATCCCTATTATATACTTTTTTTAAATCAAACTCTTCTAATTCTAATGTCTTCAGTATATTCTTTTTCGTATCTTCTACTTTTTTATTTGACATTAAATAGGAAAATATGTTTTTCAAATCATTTAAAAGATACAAAGGGCTGATCACTGTTTTTATATCTTTCTCATCCGTCAAGGTAGTAAGTAAAAACTCATAGTATTTTATTGACTTCCAATTTATATAATTTTCATCCCTGTTCAATGACTCAACATGTTCCTCATAGTACTTTTTTAATTCACTAATTTTACAGCTTCTATCAATATTTGATGCAGCGCACTAACTGTAGATCGGATTTCATCTACACTATACATTAATGGCTTCTTTATAGAAGATCCCCGTTCAATTACTTCATCATCTAAGTGATGTATATCGAGTGAATGTTTCGTTTTAAGCTTGTCATAAAATGCATTTCTTAAATTAATAATTCCCCTTTCTAATACCGGATTACTCCATTTACAATTTAATTGCGCATCATAAAAATCGTCATATCAGTTTTAACCAAACACACTGAATAGAATCAGAGGCTTGGAACACTTTTATTTTAAGAAAAAGAATTTAAATCATAATGATACATCTTAAAGTCTTTTTCAAATATCTCTTGAACCAACTGAATAGTTTCTGCGTCATAAAAACTATCATAAGTAGGTAATCGTGGAAAAAGAGGCTTGGTAATATCAGCTTCTGCATAAACTCCTTTGTAAATCATCTTACTACCTTGATAATGCCAAGATTTTGATAATAGATCTAATGGTGATTTTTTCAATTTATATTCCTCTTCTAGTTTTGAAATCTCTGTGTTGAAATTTTCTAGATAAATATAGTTTGTAACAAATTCCTCTTCCCCTTGTATGTATTGTTGGGTAAAGTGAGAATCCATTTGATCTAATTGGGTCATGTGTGCTTTTAAATAATACAGAAATAGCTTAAAGGAAATTGGCTTATTGCAGGTTTCGTCACCGTACAGGAATAGGCGAATGGGCTTCCATGCAGGATTCTCAATATTTGGTGGTGGAATCAGAGCAACAAAAGAACTTACTGCTCTTCTATAAGGATTTCTTACTAGTTTGTACGTATTTTTCTCTTTAGTTTGTAAGCCATTAGCTAATCGTATTAAATAATGTGTAGAGTTCTTATATACTTCATGCTCATAGTTATGAATGAACGAGTTGTATTTTATCGCTTCTTTAAATAAATTCATTTGATAAAAAAACCAGTGCGCTAGCGAGGTACAACCACTTTTTTGGCTCCAAAATAAGATTAGGGGAAAATCTTTATGAAAATGAGGTATACGCCCTTGCTTGAGTATAAAATTATATAGTTCTGTATGATTCATTTTGAACCTCCATTCTTATATAGCAAAAACATAAAATATTTTTAATAAGCGATAACTAACTTTAGTCCACTAACACCAATAATGATAGCTAAAAATATTTGAAGAAGTTTAACGGGGATCTTAGTGGAGAATTTACTCCCAAGTATGACACCTGGGATAGAACCAATGAGTAGGTGAATTAATAAAAGATAATCTACGTTTCCTAAATTCATATTTAGTATGCTTGCAACCGTCACTAATAAAAACGCATGTGTAATATCCGTTCCCACTAATTCGGATGGTTCCAGTCGATATAAATATATCATTGCAATAGCGAATAAAGAGCCTGATCCAACAGAAGTAAGCCCCACGATAAAACCGAGTATTGCGCCAATAATAACTGTTAGGTTCTTTTTTTGTTTCATAGTCTGTTTTTGAAAATAATTTTGCCTAGATTCATTATAGAAAAATATTTTTATAAAAATAGAAATTGCCGCAATAATTAAAACATAACCTAATATATATTTTATAATTCCCTCTCGATTATAATGAACAATTGGTAAGACATGAATTGTTACCACTGCGATAACCGCACTAGGGATACTCCCAACAGCTAGATATTTTACTAATCTAAAATTGATGGTCTTCTGTTTCCAGTGTTGGGATATTCCAAACATTTTAGTGATAGAATTATATACTAAATCCGTTCCAACAGCTACAGAAGGACTTATACCTAGTGTTAGAAGAAATGGAGTCAGTAATGCAGCTCCGCCTATCCCTGTTACTCCAACCAATCCTCCTATAATGAAACCCATCATTATAATAGAAATACTCATGATAATTCCCCTTCCATACCGCTGGCTTTTAATAGTGATTGTTTTTTAAAGGGACTCTATGCATAGTGGGAGTATAAGCATATGAGTTAAAAATTAATTTCATTCTTCTTATATCCATATGCTTCAAAATCATCAGTAAATATTTCTGAAACAAGGTTTAGAGCTTCTTCATCATAAAAACTTCGATAGGTTGGTAATGAAGGGAAGTGTTGGTTTGTACTATCATCATCTGCATAGTTTCCTTTATAAATCATTTGATGTGCCCTATGGTGATTGGAGTTTGTAAGGAGTGATATATCAGAAGAAAGTAATCTATATTCTTTCTCCAACTTTGGAACTATTGTATTAAAATTCTCTAATTTTATATTTTGTTTGATAACCTTTTCTTCCCTCTCTATATATTGTTGTGAAACATGTTGATCTAACTGACTGGACTTCGGATCCATATCTTTGACATAATATAAAAATTGCTTAAATGAAATTCCTTTCGAATCATTTTTATCATTATAAAAATATTCTCTAATCTGTTCCCACTGTTTCGAGGCGTAAGGGTTGTCATAAAGGATTAAAAATGAGCTTACAGCTCTTTTATAAGGGTTGCGTACAAGTTTTATGGTATCCTTACTTAGTTTCAAGAGTTACATTTCTAAATCTTTGTAGTAATCAATTTTATTTTTGTATATTTCAGATTCATAGTAAGGAATGAACGGTGCATATTTCATTGCTTCCTCCTATAATCCAATTTGGAAGAAAAACCAATTCGCCAGGGAAATGCAACCGCTTCTGTGACTCCAAAATAAAATTATAAGGAAATCCTTATGGTAGTGTGGAATCCGTTCGCCATATTCAATCAATTCTTTAACATTATCCTTCATTATTTATGATATTTCATACTGGCAATTATAATGAATGCTTAAATACAATGCTAACCACTCATACCAACTTTTTATCTGTTAAGAAACTTTGTAACAAAGCCTCCAGAAATCTAAATCTATATAATATAGATTGAATTTTTTGAAAATATAGTTAAAATGTAAAGAAAGAGGTATTCTTATATATAATGAATAGAGAATAGTACATATTTGTAGCACTTTAGGGAGATGATAGTTGCTAAAAATCAGTGTGCGTAAAGTTGTGGAACGGGCTATAGAACCTCAATCTGAAACTATAGAAAAAAGATTTGACGAATTATTCCTCCTTTACAAAAAAGAAACTGTATTTTAGAATGCACAAAGCGATTTGTTTTGTACAACTAATGAGGGTGGTACTATGGGATCTCTCGTTCTTCTTTGGATAAGGAATCCTTTTTTATTTTACTTTTTTACACTTGGGAGGTAAACGATATGAATAAACCTATTGTATTAACAGGAATTAAACCGACAGGCCATCCCCACCTTGGAAACTATATTGGAGCGATTAAACCAGCATTAGAAATGGCAAAGAATTCAAATCTACAGGGAATGTATTTTATAGCAGACTACCATGCATTAAATGCTATTCAGAATTCAGAATATTTCCGAAACTTTACATATGAAATTGCAGCTGCTTGGTTGGCCCTTGGTCTAGACCCTGAAAATGTAATTTTTTATCGCCAATCCGACATACCAGAGATTTTGGAGTTGCATTGGATTTTATCTTGCCTAACACCAAAAGGATTAATGAATCGCGCCCATGCCTATAAAGGTAAGATTAACAAAAATCGAGAAGAAGGCATAGATATTGATCATGGAATTAACATGGGATTGTATACATATCCCATCCTTATGGCTTCTGATATATTAATGTTTCAATCTAATTTTGTCCCTGTAGGAAAAGATCAAATTCAACATGTAGAAATAGCAAGAGATATAGCCTCATACTTCAATCATACATATGGAGAAACGTTCTCTCTTCCAGAATATATAATACAGGAAAATACAGAAATGCTTCCTGGCCTAGATGGTAGGAAGATGAGTAAAAGTTACGGAAATGTGATTCCATTATTTGAAGACCCATCCAAATTGAAAAAACTCATATTTAAAATTAAGACAGATTCTACACTACCAACAGAACCCAAAGACCATACTACTTCACCGTTATTTGCATTATACAAAGAGTTCGCCACATCAGAAGAAATAGAAAAAATGAAAGAGCACTATCAAACTGGCATAGGGTGGGGACAGGTTAAACAAGAGGTGTTTGATGTAGTAAATCGGGAGCTGGAACAGCCACGTAAGAAGTATCATATGTACATAGAGAATTTAGACTTCTTGCAAAGTATTTTACACAAAGGGGCAAGTCGTGCTAGAGAAAAAGCTACCATACAACTACAACAAATAAAAAGTCGCATAGGGTGTTGAAAATAAAAAAAACAAAAAATTAAAATTAATATACAAAGATAATTCCTCTCAAAAGGATTTGAGCCAATACATAAAACCTACAGAGACAATTACAATGACTCTGTGGGTTTTATAAGAATCTTGAAATGCTAAATACGCAATATGGCTGAACTACGAAAATAGTATGGGTAAATAGCGATACAATCCATTAAAGGTTGTTATTATTGATAACATATTTTAAGTAATTACTTATTATTGTTCTGACTTTTAGTTCCACACTTTTGTCTAATCCTATCCTATTACAGTGTAAGTGGAGTAAACTATTTATAATTGAATAGAGTAGTGTATTATCCGTATTATAAAATTCCAAATACTCAACTGAAAATTTTGATATTTTTCAGATCTTATATTATTTAGTGATACTAATTTACTTTTTTTATTGTCCAGATAAAATTTTTAGAGTCCTTATAAAATCCTGTTTAGTGCAAAATGAAAGTGGTTCTTACGGACTTTTGGTGAATTGCTCTTTTGTGTACTACATTGATATAATAAAAGAAAAGGAGTAAACCATGATGTACCCTATCTCTTGGTTAAGTCCAGTATGGGACACTTATTTGTGATCTACGTTATCATAGACCATTAGCGCTATTACCGAATCGTTCACCTGAAACACTAGCGGAATGGTTGAAACAACCTCCTCACATTCAAGTCGTGAGTTACGATGGTTTTACAAGTTTTCGTCAAGGAATTTCTGACGCAAGTTCTTCTATTCTTCAAGTATATGATCGCTGGTATTTTATTAAAAATGCTAGGAAACATTTAGATACGTTCCTCTTGTCAGCCGTTCCTTCTACTATTACTTGGAATGAAACTTCATCTATTTCCATTGAAACAGCGTTAACAAAAGCAGAAAAAATAAAACTCATACGCCAGAAACGAAAGTGGGACTTGATTCAAGAAATAAAGAAAGCCCATCGCTCCGGGAAATCTATCAATTCCCTAACGAAAGAATATCATTTAAATTGGAGAACGATTAAAAAATACATGAAAATGATGACTCCACCTACTACCAATCGTTGGCGCATCAGTCCAGCTCAAGGGTGTCTTGAATCTATTATGCGTCTTGAAAAAGAGGGAAAAACACTTAAAACGATTGATCCACTTATCCGTAAGAAGGCGGATAACGGCACCTTTTCGGCTGTGTGCACACTTGTTGGAGGGATAAGGCGCACACAGAAACATGCGAATCACCCATCTCCTACCTATCAAATAGCTAGAAAACGTCTTGTCAGATGGTTTTGGATTCATCCCAATCATCTGAATACCTCAGAAAGAAGGGATTGAGAGCGTTGTTTCGAAAAATATCCTAATCTCCAAACTGTTTATGAAGTCATACAAACAAATTTAGAGGGTGCAGTTCATAAGGGGGCTGCTTTTATAATCTTATCTCGCATACACATACCCCCATGTTCCTCCAAACAAATACACGCCGCGTTAAAGTCCATTTGAAGATCAGCGATGAACTTGTGCTAGCTGTTCTTTATCTATTGAATAATCTTCTAATCTGTACAAAATGAAATTTTTGTTCATATTTTCGTCATATTCTTTAAAAATTTCCATCAACTTACAAAATATGACAGCATTTCCTTTTCTTAATTGGTATTATTTAGTATGTCAATTAGGTTATATTACTAAATTGATAGATAACCAATATAGAATAGGAGATGTATTTATGTTAAAAAAATTAGCTATTGGAGCATTAGCGACTGGGATTTTATTACCTGGAGGCATGGCACACGCCGCGTCACCTCAACAAGCGCATAACCCCTTAGAAATTAAACCGCTACTACAATCGTCATTACTCTCAGAACAATATTCTTATAGTTTCTCAAGTTTATCTGATCCTAGACAATTCGGTTACATCTATGTGAATAATGCAGGACATATCACTTTTAATGTTGATCAAAAAACAGTTGATGGTAAAAGAATAACGTACGCCTTCTTAAAAATGGAACCAGATGGTTCTTCTACTATCTTCGGTTCTGGTACGTTTAAAGGTACTGGTTCATTTACTTTTACAACTAATAAGCCAGCTCCCGTAGGAACTTATATGCTGTATGTAAAAAAGGTGGACTCTATACGTTCCTCTGATTCATCAGGAACTATCACATTCACTACACCTTGATAGTCATACACTTCTGTAAACAAGAAATCCTTTGATAGACTCGTCAAGGGATTTCTCTTTTCTAACTCTTCCATAACTATCTTATTCTACAAAATAGCGTTTTGGTTAAAGTTTATTAATATACCTCCACGTTTCATCAATCTTTTGATTCTATATATCCATTATTTGATTATAATTATCTAAACGCTTTTCTAAGTGCTTTAAATCAAGATTTATACAAACAATGTGACCAAGTAAAATGAAGATAATTATCCATAAAAACAATTCCAAGCCCTTCACCTCACCTTCTCCAAAATAAGGATTTTATTAAGATTTCTCTTGCAATAGTTTTGAAATAAATTCATACCGTTTAATCATAAAAGTAAAAAGAATAGATTTTTTTAGTTTACTAAAATACTTTTCAAAATTTTAGGTGTATAATGAATATATATATATAAAGATATACCTAGAAGGGTGATGAAGCTATGTTTATAGTTCTTTTAAAGTATGTGAAACCATTAAATGTCGTTGAAAATTTTCTGCAAGAGCATGTAGATTTCTTAGATAAACATTACAAAAGGAACAGCTTCATTTTTTCTGGACGACGTGATCCTAGAATAGGTGGCGTTATTTTAGTTAACTCAGATGATGAGGTCGCTGTCCAAGAAATACTAATGGAAGATCCTTTTTATAATTTACACCTACTAAATATGCCGACCAGTTTTCACCATTTATTAACAGTTAAACGTGTATATTAAAAGCAGGTCTTGAGCAATCTTTGTTCAAGACCTGCTCTTTCAATTAGTTGCGATAGGTAAGACTTTGAAGTTATCTCCATCTTTTCCCCCGCTTAACACTGTACGTGCGACTTTCATCGCATACAGCGTCCCATCTTATCCTTTTATACTAAAACAACTAGATTACAAACTTTACGGAGCTTGTTTATTTTCTTCAATTGTTTATCGTTCAATTGAAGTATTATCATATATTTTCTAATCATCTCTTCATTTGTGGCGTGTATCAGTCTGTGAACAAATTCATGTACAATAATTAGGTTATTGAACTCGTCAGTTCCTCCCATATCCCTCGGTAGTTTGCGATGGCAGTGTGCATCATCAGCTAGTTGTAGATTTACAATGAAAACTGATCCACTTTTCGCAACGAAAATTGACCCACCTCTAAAACAGAAAATACAATTCTCTCATAGCAAAATGAGAGGAGTTGCAAGTAAGGGGATGATTACAATCGAAAAGTGGACAACCATTCGAGCATTAAAACAAGAAGGACATTCCATTCGATCTATTACCAAATTATTAAGTGTTTCAAGAAATACAGTAAGAAAAGCATTAAAGGCAGAGAAATTCCCTACTTATCAAAGAAAAGAAAAAGAAGATAAGTTAATCGCGCCATTTGAAGAAATCGTTCGAGAATATGTGGGTAAAGGATGAATCGGAACTAGAATTTTTAAAGAATTACAAGCCAAGGGGTATAAAGGTGTAACCGCTAAACTAAAGTGGTTCTTACGCACTTTTGGTGAGGATCTATATGTCCCCATGTAAAGAGATTTGGATGTTTTCCTACAAAGTTATTAACACTCTTTGTGTTAATAGTTTGCTACTCGCACGTCCATACATCATTCGTTTGATTGTTTTAAGTCGATTAATATGTCCTTCTGTTATGCCGTTACTAAATGAAAGAGAACATGCTGCAGTAATTGCTTTTATATCTTTCTCCACATAATTTATAAACGTTCGAATAGCAGGAAATGGAATATCTTTATATGTTATAAGCCAATTTGCTAAGCCTTTAGCTCGTTTTTCACGAACAATAGATGGGAAATCTTGAATCATGCGATGAACTTTTTTCAACTTAGGAAACTCTGTTCGAAATATTTCTGGTATGCTATTTTTCCACTCTTCATATTCCACCTCACTCCATATAGACCGTAAGAGATGTGATCGAGAGACTAGCGATTGCGTTTTTTAAAAGCAAAATCATCAATTCCAATGTTAAATAAGTTTTGGTACGTAGACGGCTCCATTTTATAGAGTAAGCGAAGAAGTGTATCATGACTTGTTTGAAATCCTAGTGATTCCGTCACTTTAGATGCAGTTGTACAGTTTATGGATAGAACAATTTTCTGTAAAATTTCTTGCAAGCGATTCGTTTTTCGTTGATATGATTGAAGCCACGCGAATCGCTCGGTAAATATCCGTGTCGAGCATGCTGGACTATCACAAAAGAATTTCTTTACTTGTAATTGTAAGTGAATAGATGTTTGTTGAATAGCTAAGTCTTGAACAAAACGTGTATAACGACTATGTACTCGTGATGAAATCTTTCCACAAGAAGGGCAGGGGCATGATTTACAGATGGATTTTAGGATATAAACATGAGTGTGGGTCGCTTGAAACGAAGACATAAGTTCAATACCTTCAAATGAAGGAATAACAATATACATAAAATGGAATACTCCTTTTTATCTTACTATACCATTTCTTGTATTCCTTCACCAAAAGTGCGTAAGAACCTCAATTTTGAACATCTTTTTGTAATTTGTTGTCAATCTTTGATGCACTTGCTCTTTAGTCAATCCTTTATTATCTGCTGTCTTTTTAATAAATCCTTTTACTTGAGCAGCCCGTAAATAACGATCTTGATTATCTCGTCTTTTAGGATGCATTTCATCCCCCTCTTTCTCGTAACAGTTTCATTTCTTTTATATAGTGATTGAGATTCTCTAAATTCGAAAATCGTTTAAGCAAGTTTCCGAAGTAAGGCTCGTGTTTTCCGTATTTGCAATTCCAAAGTTTTCGTGACTTATCAAAGTGATTAATGATTAAATGAATGTTTGATTCTAACATGTTGTATTTATAGTATTTAGCTTCTTTATTGAATCCCTTTACTTTCATGTATTCCTTTTTAATCTCTAATAAAGCCTGAATAGCTGTATCGATATTTTGGAGATCAATTTCTGTCTTCATATCTACACTCTTTCAACTTAATAGCGTTTTAGTTCAAATTGATAAAGCGGATTTTATTTTTCTGTATAAGCCTTTCTCCTTTCTAATGAATACTCTATATAGATATCTCAAAGAAAGGAGAGTAACATAAATATGGCTGATTACTTTTATAAAGATGGTAAAAAGTATTATAAAAACCAAAAAATTTCCCATTCATTTCAATCAACCAATAATTGCTTTATCGATACTCACACTATAGCCGGTTTTAGAGAAAATTTAACTGGTAATATCCCATTAACCATTACAATATTACCTGGAGCCGCTCAAACTATTTTTGAAGATTTTTCCGAAAATCCAAATTCAACTTTCCTTCAGCTATTAGTACCTGAAAAGGAACTTCCTATGACCGTAACCATTCGATCAAGAAATACTAATTCACCCATTACCGTGACTATACCTACAGGAGCTACAAGATTTTTTCAAGTTGAAAATTTTGAAAGCCTCACCGTCTCAACCTCTAGTTCTCAACCTGGTTTTTTGAGCTTATTTATCAAAAAAACCTTTTGTATTTGCTGTAATGATCAGAACAATCATTGCAATGAATATTGCCATAGACACGACCATGATTATGATTATGATTATGATTGTTAAGTTAACTGCCAAAAGAATCCTTTTTATAAAGGGTTCTTTTGCTTTTACACCACTAACATCCAAGCATTCATGTATTCATTTATCTACCATTCCTTGTTTCTTAATAAAATAAGAATTTTGTTTAAATTCACCTTAATTTACATCTAGTTTTCTTAACATTCAAATTAACAACTGTATAATATAATTAAACTATTTGTATGAAAGGTAATTATTATGAACTGGAAACAAAAATACAATCCAAAGTATCTCTTTTACCACATGTATAGTTATATTTATAAAGCCCTTGATGATATATCATGGTCCTTAAAATAATTTATATTGTTATGAGTACACATTTTCTGTGTGCTCTTTTCACATTGCTATAAAATAACGCCTTTGTTATAAACTCATCGCTGATATGTCCAAAATGTAGTTTTATAGCGAAAAAATTACAACTGACTTACACAAGATTCAAATCATAATGAAGGAGTGTTTAAAGTGAAAGGACATATTCAAAAAAGAGGAACAAAATGGTGCATTGTTGTCGATATCAGGCCAGATCCGGAGACAGGTAAAAGAAGATAGAAATGATTTTCGGGATATAAAACGAAAAAAGAAGCTCAAGCAGATGTTGCGAAAAAAATTACTGAATCGAATGAGGGGACTTTCATTCAACCATCTAAAGTTACAGTAAAAACCTTTTTAAATGAATGGATTGAAGCTAAAAAAATTAATGTAAAGAAAAGTACCTATGATGAGTATAAAGGAATTATAAAAAATCACTTAATTCCTCATTCAGGTGAAATAAAGCTCGAAAAATCGAACGCTATGCACATTCAACGATTCTATAGCAAATTAAGTGAAGTTATGGCTGCAAATACGATTCATTTAGTTCATACAGTTCTAAGTACAGCCTTAAATCAAGCCATAAAATTTAAACTGATTCCATTTACCCCTGCAAGAATGGTAGAAAGTCCAAGAAAAGAAAAAATCTCATTCCAAGTGTGGGATGAGGAAGAGGTGAAGCCCTTTATAAACGTATCTCAAAAATCACGATATCACATTGCTTATGTATTAGCAATCACTATAGGCATGCGTATGGGAGAAATCTTAGGTCTTCGTTGGCAAGACATTGATTTCAAAAACAAGACGATTTCAATCAATCATTATCTCACGACTGTAAATTAATTTTAGATACAAAAAGCCAAAAACTCTAAACGTCTAATTCCAATTGACAATGGAACTATAGAAGCACTACAAAAACATAAATTGCGTATAAACTAAGAAAAATTAAAAGCCGGACAAGCTTATCGCAATTTAGATTTTGTTGTCTGCTCTCAATTAGGCAATTTAGTATTTCGTTCACAATTCCATGTAAACTTTAAAACATATATTGAGAAGTCTGGATTAAAAGTGATTCGTTTTCATGATCTACGTCATACACATGCTACCTTATTATTGAAACAAGGTGTACATCCTAAAATTGTATCGGAACGTTTAGGTCATAAAGCTGTTTTCATTACTTTAAATAAGTACTCGCATATTTTACCTGGAGCACAAGAAGAAGCAGTAAAAACTCTCGGAAAAGCATCTTCAGATAGTCAATGGTTGCAAATCAATAAAAAACGCGGTTCCTTATTGTACAGAAACCGCGTTTTTTATTTTTTAAATATTAGTAAAGAGACATATATTGATCGCGTTCCCATTGGTGAACTTGCGTGCGGAACATATCCCATTCAATCTCTTTCGCTTCGATGAAGTGTTCGAGTAAGTGTTCTCCTAACGCTTTACATATCACTTCGTTAGATTGTAGTGTAAGTAATGCTTGCGCTAATGTTGCTGGTAAGTCAACGATACCTGCTTCTTCACGCTCTTCTTTTGTCATTACATAGATGTTGCGGTCTACTGCAGCTGGCGGAGTTAATTTATTTTTAATTCCGTCAAGGCCTGCTGCTAATAATGTTGCCATTACTAGATATGGATTTGCAGCTGGGTCAACACTACGCACTTCAACACGTGTACTTATACCACGAGATGCCGGAATACGCACTAATGGGCTACGGTTTTGTGCAGACCATGCTACGTAACAAGGTGCTTCATATCCAGGTACTAAACGTTTGTAAGAGTTTACCGTTGGATTTGCTACCGCTGTAAATGCTGGCGCGTGTTTTAAAATACCTGCAATAAAATGACGTGCATCATCACTTAATTGTAAGTCACCGTTTTGATCGTAAAATACGTTTTCTCCATTTTTAAATAATGATAAGTTGCAGTGCATACCAGAACCATTTACTCCAAATAGTGGTTTTGGCATAAAGGTCGCGTGTAAACCGTGTTTACGAGCAATTGTTTTTACAACAAGTTTAAATGTTTGAATGTCATCACATGAACGGATTGCGCTTGCATATTTAAAATCAATTTCGTGTTGTCCTGGCGCAACTTCATGGTGAGATGCTTCAATTTCAAATCCCATTTCTTCAAGTTCAAGAACGATATCACGACGACAGTTTTCCCCTAAATCCATCGGCGCAAGGTCGAAGTATCCACCATTATCATTCAGTTCTAATGTTGGATTCCCTTTTTCATCAACTTTAAATAGGAAGAATTCTGGCTCTGGTCCAAGATTAAAGTCTGTAAAACCTAACGCTTCCATTTCTTTTAGGACACGTTTTAAGTTATTACGCGGGTCCCCTTCAAACGGAGTTCCATCAGCATTATAGATATCACAAATTAAACGAGCGACTTTCCCTTTTTCAGCAGTCCAAGGGAAGATTACCCAAGTATCTAAATCTGGATATAAATACATATCGGACTCCTCAATACGTACGAATCCTTCGATTGAAGATCCATCAAACATCATTTTGTTATCTAATGCTTTTGTTAATTGGCTTACTGGAATTTCTACGTTTTTAATTGTTCCTAAAAGATCTGTAAACTGCAAGCGGATGTATTTTACATTCTCTTCTTTCGCTAAACGAAAAATATCTTCTTTCGTATACTTTGCCATTATAAATTCCTCCTTAATCCCTCTAATCACCTTCAGAATCAGTAACCCTTAGTGAAAAAACCTCGAAATATCACCTTGTCGTAATGAAGTTCGATTGAATCGACCAGTATGTTGCAATTCATCTCGAAGAATTCTACGAAGCTCAGCTTTTGAAATTTCTTTTGTTTCTTCTTTTGTTTTCACTGCTTCTGTTTGATTTTCTTTCATTTGTAATACTTGTTTAACACCAGCCATGTTTAGCCCTTGATCTAACAAGTCTTTAATTTCCAACAACTTATCTACATCGTTAAATGAAAACAATCTACGATTTCCCTTTGTACGGGTTGGAGAAATCAAATTGTGTTCTTCATAGTAGCGAATTTGACGAGCAGATAGTTGTGTTAAATCCATTACAATTCCAATAGGAAACAGCGGGGCAGAACGTCTATCTTCTTTCATTGTTTCAGTTCCTCCTTCGCCTTAACTGTTTCTCATTTTATATTATGTTATGTTTGATGTCAATACATGTTAGCTTTTCTTACATGATTTTTTTGTAAATTTTTTATTCTTTTTTAAAATCGAAAAACAAACTAAAAAAGCTGCCGAAAAAATCGACAGCTTCCCCTCAAGAAATCGTTAATAAGTTTTTTTCAATTAGCGCATCAATTGCAGAACAAATCGCAATCTTAACATGAGAATATGTTAAACCACCTTGCACATAAGCAACATATGGCGGACGAATCGGACCATCTGCCGATAACTCAATACTCGCACCTTGAATAAACGTACCCGCAGCCATAATCACATCATCTTCATAACCAGGCATATAATTCGGATACGGTGTAAAGTGCGAATTAATAGGGGATGCATATTGAATCGCTTGACAAAACGCGATCATACGCTCTTTATCATCAAATTGAACAGATTGAATTAAATCCGTTCTCGGAGCATCCCAAGTTGGCGATGTATTCATCCCTAACCTTTGTAAAAAGGCCGCGGTAAAAATCGCTCCCTTTAGCGCTTGACCAGCAACGTGCGGCGCTAAGAAGAAGCCTTGATACATCTCTTGCAAACTATATAAAGACGCACCTGCTTCCGCTCCAATACCTGGAGATGTCAGGCGATAAGCGCAAGCTTCTACATATTCTTCTTTTCCGACAATATAGCCGCCTGTTTTTACAATACCGCCGCCTGGATTTTTAATAAGAGAGCCAGCCATTAAGTCCGCGCCAACATGACATGGCTCTTGCTCTTCAATAAATTCACCGTAACAGTTGTCTACAAATACAACAACATCTGGTTTGATTTCCTTTACAAATGAAATCATTTCTTTCACTTCTGCAATTGTAAATGATGGACGAGTTGCATATCCTTTTGAACGCTGAATACCAATCATTTTTGTTTTTTCATGAATCGCAGCTTCCACTGCTTTAAAATCAACGCGCCCTTCACTTGTTAATGGAACTGCATTATATCCAATGTTATATTCTTTAAAAGAACCAACACCTTTACCACGTACACCAACAATCTCTTCTAACGTATCATATGGCTTTCCTGTAATATATAATAATTCATCACCTGGGCGTAATATACCAAATAAAGCTGTCGAAATTGCGTGCGTACCGGAAATAATTTGCGGACGAACAAGTCCAGCTTCCGCTCCAAATACATCTGCATACACTTTTTCTAACGTATCTCGCCCAATATCATCATAACCATACCCTGTTGTCGGGATAAAGTGTGAATCACTAATTTTATGTTTACGAAAACTTTCTAATACACGAAATTGATTGCTTTCAATTACTTCATCCACACGTTTATGTATGTCTTGAATTTGACTTTCTATTTCTTTTACAATTGGGGCAAGTTTTTCTCCATTTTTCAAACGATCAAACATGATGCTTCTATTCTCCTTTTCCCACTAAAAATCTTTGCAGTGATTCGTTGAGTGCAGAATGAGTAAATATATACCCTGTACACTCGTATAACAATTCAGTTTCTTTAAATACCATACTCGTTAATACCGTATCCGTTTTTAAAAGCGCCAACAACCTCCCCTCACTTGGAGGAATCTTAACTTTATACGGTTCCATCTCTTCAATCATTTTCTTTTCCACTGCCTGTTTTAAATTGAATAAGTCATTTTCTTGAAATGCACTTGTCATAAGAAAATCGCTTTTCGGAAATGGAATAAAATTTTGATGTAATTTGTCTTTCTTGTTATACACTGTAATAACCGGAATATGATCAATCCCAAGTTCCGTTAATAATTGTTTTACTGTTTGTTCATGCCCTGCATAATTCGGATCTGCAGCATCAACAACATGTAAAATCACATCAGCTTCGCCGGCCTCTTCCAAAGTCGAACGAAACGCGGCAACTAATGAAGTCGGTAAATCTTGAATAAATCCAACTGTATCAGTAAGCAATACCGTATAACCACAAGGTAATTGCATTTTTCTTGTCGTTGGATCTAACGTTGCAAACAGTAAATTTTCTTCGAATGCATCTGCTTCCGTTAATCTATTAAATAACGTAGACTTTCCGGCATTCGTATAACCAATTAATGCTACTTGGAATGTTTGATTATTTTTTCGTCGTTCGCGATATCTTTTTCGATGCTCTACAACGACTGCTAACTGCTTCTTAATTTCATCAATACGAGACCGAATATGTCTTCGATCTGTTTCCAGTTTCGTTTCACCTGGGCCTCGCGTACCAATTCCACCTCCAAGCCGTGATAACACTAATCCTTGTCCCATAAGACGCGGCATCATATATTGTAGCTGAGCCAGCTCAACTTGCAACTTCCCTTCTCTTGATTTTGCACGCTGAGCAAAAATATCTAATATGAGTTGCGTTCGATCAATGACTCTCGCATCTAAAACAGAAGATATATTACGAATTTGACTAGGTGTTAATTCATTATTAAATATAATAACATCCGGTTCTAATTCCTCTGAAAGCGTGACAAGTTCGTCTAATTTTCCTTTTCCAATATAAGTGGCTGGATGAAATTTCGGGCGCTTTTGTGTTGTGGAAAGAAGGACTTCTGCACGCGCCGTCTTTGCAAGTGAAGCAAGTTCTGTCATTGAATACATAAACCGTTCATCATCATCTTGTGGTAACTGACAACCAACTAATATGACTTTTTCTTTTTCTTCCATCAAATATATTCACTCATCCTTTTCGAATTTTAAGCCTTCTAATATAATAGCAGAGGAAGCACATTTCATCTAGTTAGCGGGGGAGAAAATTCATGGCATGGGAGATTTTTAGTATCATTGGTACAATCGCTTTTGCACTTAGCGGAGCAATTGTTGCAATGGAAGAAGATTATGATATTTTTGGGGTATATATTTTAGGAATGGCAACTGCATTTGGGGGAGGTGCCCTCCGCAATTTACTCATCGGCTATCCAATCGGCGCGTTTTGGCAACAAGATATGCTTTTTCAAATCGCGCTATTGTCAATGACAATTATTTTTTTATTTCCTAATAAATTAATTAAACATTGGAAAAGGTGGGAAAATATAACAGACTCTATCGGCTTATCTGCATTTGCAGTACAAGGTGCACTTTATGCACAAAAGCTTCATTTACCTATTAGTGCTACAATTGTTGCAGCTGTTTTAACAGGAATTGGCGGTGGTATCATTCGAGATTTACTAGCACGTCGTAAGCCTCTCGTCCTTCGTGCAGAGGTCTATGCTTTTTGGACGATTTTAGCAGGTTTTTTAATCGGCGCCAAAATAATCGTAAGTGACTGGGCTCTATATACATTGTTTATTTTCATTGTTTGCTTCCGTATGATTTCCATTCATTATAAATGGCACTTACCACATAGACGATTGGAAAATAAGGAGCGTTCCCTTCATAAATAGCAATCATACCTCTTTACTACGTAACGTAAAGAGGTTTTTTCTTTTCCATTGTTTTTTTCTCTTTAGAGTGCTCATACTAAATTTTAAAGAGAGGTGAATCTAATGACCAATCACGTAAACAAAGGAGCTCAAAAAAGCTCTGTTAATCAAATTGAACACGACCCTAATTCTGCGCATGAAAAAAGTTTGAAGATGGAGCGTTATCATAATGCCTATCAACGAAAAGCAAAAGAAAAATAGGAGGTTTTTTAATGGCTAAGGGAAATAACAAACGAAATCGCGGGCAAAGTAATAGTGTTAATCCACAAGGACTTGCATCAGATGCAGCAGATCAAAGTCCGAAAAGCAAATTAGAATACCGCGCAAAAACAAAAAATACGAAATAAAAAATAAACGCACAGTTTAGAGACTGTGCGTTTCCTCTTCAAGTGTTAAATCACTACTCGTTATCCCAATCAAATCACGTTTATCATACGCATCTTCTTGCAATAAACGCATCGCCTGTGTCCGAATGGATTTCTCCACAATATTCCGAACATATCGCCCATTGCTAAAAGATGTAATTTGGGATGAATATTTTACAGCATGTAAATGATCGCGGAACTTCCACTCCGCCTCTTTCGACAACTGATACTCTCGCTCATCATACATTCTTTTCCCAATTTCCAACAATTGATTTACTGTATAATCAGCAAACTCAATGATAAAAGGGAAACGCGATTGTAGACCTGGATTCAGAGAAAGAAAATGGTTCATTTCCCTTGAATATCCAGCTAAAATTAACACAAAACCATGTTGCTTATCTTCCATGTGCTTTACAAGTGTATCGATTGCTTCTTTCCCAAAATCCTTTTCTCCACCACGCGCTAACGAATATGCCTCATCAATAAACAAAATGCCACCCATCGCTTTTTTTATTAAATCTCTCGTTTTTTGTGCGGTATGTCCGATATATTCACCAACAAGATCAGCACGTTCTGCCTCAACTAGATGGCCCTTCGACAAAACATTCATCTCAAATAGCAATTTCCCAATCAATCTTGCAACGGTTGTTTTTCCTGTGCCAGGATTCCCTTTAAACAACATGTGTAGTACTTGTTTTTCTGATTTCAGTCCTGCTTCTTGCCTCTTTTTATTTACATAAATCCAAGCATAGATTTCTTTTATAATTTTTTTGATTTCTTCCATTCCAACAAGCTTTCCCATCTCCTCTTCAATCTTCTGTAGCATCTCATGTTTTGTAGCTGTTTCATTAGAAAGAAGCGCCTTATTTTCCGAAGCAGGTACTGAAAATTTTTTTCGGTGATTTAACACAATATTAATTTGATTATTATTTTTCTTTCGCATTGATTGTTCCATGTACTCACCTCTTTTTATCTACTTATCCAATAATACTATTCATATATTCACCTTATAAACGGCTATTTTCAGAAAAGTTTGCTATAATATAAGAAATAACTAGGGTGGTGGAACTATGGAAACAACAGAGCTCCATGATACAGTGCAAGCCTTTTCTACTTTTTTATTAAGTAAAGGTAGAAAGCCTTCAACCATTAAAAGGTACGTTTATGATATTGAAGATTTCGGACATTGGCTAAAAAAAAATAAAAGGCTTCCCTCTAGTAATATATGGTCCACACTTTGTACAAAAGACTATGAAGATTATTTTTATGATTTAAAAATGAAGCGACACTACTCCGAAAAAACAATGCACCGCGTATTTATCGTGTTGAACAGATTGTATCAATTTTTAAACCTACCAAATCCATTAAAAAATATGGAAATCGTCATTCAACCGAATCGAGCATTACGGGATGAAGATTTTATTTCACCCGAAGAAGAACAACGTTTAAAACGTATTGTTACTTCACTAGAGGGATTATCAGAAAAACAGCAATCCGTTCGTCCATTACTAATAGATCGTAATATTTCTATTTTAATTTTACTCATTGATTATGGCTTATCTTTACAAGAACTTGTATCACTAAATATGCATCATATTCATTTTGAAACAAACTCGATTTCTGTCCCTGCAGTTTCTGGGGTCGAAAGAACTATAATCTTAACTACCGACGATAAGAAACAGCTATACACTTATTATAAAAATATCCCTAAACCAGTTCGACCTAATTATCATAGCGATGATCCCTTTTTCATTGCATTTGATTTTAACCGTGGTACATATCGCTGGGTATATGAAAATGATGCACCGAAGGCACTGACTGAAATTGCAATTCAGAAAATGATTCGCCTTGAAGTAAAAAGAGCTAACTTACGTAAAGGTATTTCCAGCCAACATTTTCGAAATACATTTATTTTACGATTAATTAAACAACAAATACCTGAACAAGAAATCATAAAATTAGTCGGCTTTAAATCGAAAATTTCATTAAAAAGATATTATCTCTATGCAACACAAACAGAAAATGCCTAAAAATAGGCATTTTCTTCATTTTTCCGGAAACAAGCCACTTTCACTAGTCCCGATTGTTTCCTGTTTGCATTTACTATTATGAATTCGTTCGTATCCCAAAAGAAAGGAGAAAAAAGAATGTCTTATTTTGATAGTCATGATAAACTACCTAAACCGTGTTTTCCTAATAATTCTGGACGCATCCCAATCTTAAGCTCCATCCCGATTTCTAAATCCCAACTTCGAACATTCCGAGCAATTATCTCCCATTTAACAAAAACCATCCCTAACCTATTCCTTAATCCTTCTCCATCGACCATTGAAGATTTTATAGATACATTATGCTTATTAAAAAAGTTTATTAAATGTTTAGAGACTTCTTCTTCTCAAAAAGCAATCGGACTTGCGATTATAAAAAATTTAATAACCATATTAGAAAATCCTACATTTGTTCCAGGCGCCGTATTTATTGAACTTCAAAACTTGGTCAACTATTTACTATACATCACTAAATTATTCCGATTAGATGATTGTATACTTGAATGCATCATTGATCAAATTGAAGAATTACAACTTATACTCATTGAATTTGCACCATTTGGAACAATTGGGCCTACGGGCGCTACTGGACCTACCGGCGCTACCGGACCTCAAGGGCCTCAAGGCGTTCAAGGACCTACAGGGGCCACTGGACCTCAAGGGCCTCAAGGCGTTCAAGGACCTACAGGCGCTACCGGACCTCAAGGGCCTACAGGGGCCACTGGACCTCAAGGGCCTCAAGGCGTTCAAGGGCCTACCGGCGCTACTGGACCTCAAGGACCTCAAGGGCCTACCGGCGCTACTGGACCTCAAGGACCTCAAGGGCCTCAAGGCATCCAAGGGCCTACCGGCGCTACTGGACCTCAAGGGCCTCAAGGTATCCAAGGACCTACCGGCGCTACTGGACCTCAAGGACCTCAAGGCATCCAAGGACCTACCGGCGCTACCGGACCTCAAGGGCCTACTGGGGCAACAGGAGCTAGCTTTCCAGTCGCAACAGCCGTTCTACAAAATTCTAACTCTCAAACTGTAGATTTAGGGGAAAATTTCGTCTTTAGCACAAGTTCTAACCTTAGAAATATTAATTTCAATGGGACTGACACACTTACTATTCTTGAAGATGGCGTTTATGTTATCAGTTTTTCAATTTCTATCACTGCACCTGCTTGCGCACCATTCGGAGTAGGTATTTCGCAAAACGGAGCCGTACCAAGTGATAATTTCTCTGGTAATGTAATTGGTTCTTCTCTTTCTTTCACAACAATTGAAACATTGACAGCCGGCACAAATATTACTGTTCAATCCACTCTAGGTGAAATCTCAATTCCTGCTACAGGCGATACTAACATCCGACTTACTATATTTAGAATCGCTTAACCTAAATCATGTTTCTTGTTATTTCCATGAAAGTGCAAGATAAATAAAAAAAGAGCGAGATTTCTCGCTCTTTTTTGTTATGTACATTTATTTGCTATTCTAATTCAATTGCAACATTCTTTTGAGGCATAAATGTAGAAATAGCGTGTTTATAAATAAGCTGTTGCTTACCTTCTGTTTCCAATAAAACTGTAAAGTTATCAAACCCTTTAATTAATCCACGAAGCTGGAAACCATTTAATAAGTACAGCGTCACAAACGTATTTTCTTTACGTAGTTGATTTAAAAATTGATCTTGAATATTGATTGATTGCTTCATGTCGAATCCTCCTCTTTTTCTCTACTCAATTATTATTCGACTTTAGTTGGAGCTTTCCTTCTATATATCGCAAAATTTCTGCTGTTTTTTCACCATCTGTAACATCAAACCATGCTACATCCATTTTATTACGAAACCAAGTTAATTGACGTTTCGCATATCGACGTGAATTTGTTTTCAATTGCGATATCGCCTCTTCTAACGAGGTAGCTCCTGCAAAATAACGATATAACTCTTTATAACCAATTGCTTGAATAGATTGACAATCTCGTACACCATTTTGATATAAGCGTTTCACTTCTTGCTCTAACCCTTGTTCCATCATAAGATCAACACGTAAGTTGATGCGATCATATAGCATTGTACGATCCATTGTCAAGCCAATTAAGACAACATCATATAATAATTCATTTTTTTGTTTTTCAAGTTGCTCACTCATTTTTTTCCCGGTTGTCTGGAAAATTTCTAGCGCTCGAATCACACGCCTTACATTGTTAGCATGAATACGCTTTGCACTTTCTGGATCTACTTCTTCTAATTTTTTATGTACAAATTCTACCCCTTGTTCTTCAGCTAATTTTTCCATTCGTTCTCTATATGCAGTATCTCCTGCTTCATCTGTAAATTGATAATCATATAGAACAGATTGGATATAAAGACCCGTTCCACCAACAATAATCGGCAATTTCCCACGTTTTGTAATTTCTCGAATATGTCCGCGAACAAGCTCTTGAAATTCCGCTACAGAAAACGAATCTTCTGGATCCTTAATATCAATCATATAATGCGGAATCCCTTCCATTTCATCAGCTGTTACTTTAGCAGTCCCAATATCCATCGTACGATAAATTTGCATAGAGTCTCCACTAACAATTTCACCATTCAACGCTTTTGCAAGTTCAATGCTAAGCTTCGTCTTTCCTACAGCTGTCGGACCGATGATGACAACAACTTTCTCACGTTGCTTTTCTTCCATATATTTCAACTCTCTTTATGTAATGTACTCCGTCATTATATCCAATCTTACCAATATTAACTGTTAAAATGCAAGTTCTTTCAATTCGGTAAATGAAATTATATTAATAAAACTCTTACAATAGACATAATTTCTCCACTTCTTCATATATATGATAAAAAAATATGATCGGAGAGGATAGCATGAATGTAAGACAAGCCCCTATTGATTTTTCAAAATTAACAAACGAACTTATTCTTGCTATATCAACAAAAGAAAAAGATTGTACCAAGGAAGAATTATATTTTGCGTTAAACTGTCTGCTTCGTTCCTTTCATACAGTAATTGATAAAGATTCATTATCATCCAATTCACTACAATATATACAGAATCAATTTTGTAGCATGTATAAAATTATTACTGGTCGAACTATATATCCCTTTTAACATACAAAAAACCTGTCAGGAAATTCCTAACAGGTTTTTTCATGATATACTATTTTATAATTTTCACTTTCACATGCTTACGTCCCCATTGGTTAGCAGTTCCATCAGAGCCAACTAACACATCAATACGGTTACCTTTAATTGCACCGCCAGTATCACCAGCAATCGCTTCTCCATACCCTTCTACCCACACTTTTGATCCTAACGGAATCACATTCGGATCAACAGCAATCACTTTCATATTCGGATTGGCTGTTAAATCATGACCCATTGCTGTTAATACTCGACCGCCATATGTACCATTTTCACTTGGATGAGCTGTATATGCTGTAGCTTCAACCGTTAGTTCACGTCCACCTGAAGGTTCACTTGTAGTTTTCGGTTTTGATTGCACTACCTGTGTCTGCTTTTTTTCTTGTACTACCGGTTTTGATTGTACAACTTGCGCCTTTGTTTGCACTTGTTTTACTGGTGCTTTTTCCTTTACAGGTGTTACAACTTTTACAGGCGCTTTTTCTGTTAAGAAAGAAGCATAAACATAAGCTGTTTTTCCATTATAATGAAATTGTAGCCAACCATTTTGTATTTGATTCGTTGTTTCAATCAAATCATCTTTCTTTAGCGTACCGAGAATTTCTGAACTCGCACTCATTCCTGCACGTACGTTCAATGCATTTGCAGTTACATAATACATATTTTTCGTAAACGCTGCGCTTACGAATACATCCTTACCATTCCATTTAATTTGTGACCATCCATTTTCTGTATTTACAACATGTAGTTCATGACCTTTTAACACTTTTCCTACAACTGTTGATTCCACAGTTGGTTCTTCTCGTACATTGAGTACATCTGTTGTTACAACTGTTTCCGCTTTAGCCGAAGAATCATAAATTCCAAAACCAAAAAACGCCGCTATTGCTATACCAACTATTTTTTTCATGAATAGCCTCCATTCGCTTTGTTTTTGTGTCCTCATTATAACAACAGATTTTTTTTAATGAAGAAAATCACACAATTACAAACGATTCGTAACAAATTATTAATAGTCTGTAATATACATTTGAATATAAAAAATTACCTTTCTACCTTGATTCACATCACTTTTAATAGATTTCTATTCTATTTCTATACATATTTTTTTACATGAAACAAAATAATATTACCTTTTTATTACAAATTAAAAAGGTAATATTACATATACCGTTATAAAAAAGAACGGCTACCTACTAGATAGCCGTTCTTTACATTTTTTATTGTATTTTCTTTTTCCATATTCCCATCATAAGAGCAGAAATCATAGATCCAATTGCAATAGACAGAATATATAACAGGGGCTTATTCACTAACATAATAACAAATAAGCCACCATGAGGAGCGGGCAATGTAATATGAAATAACATCGATAATGCACCAGCCATACTTGAACCAACTACACAACTTACAATAACACGAATTGGATCTGCAGCTGCAAACGGAATTGCACCTTCCGTAATAAACGATGCTCCCATAATGTAATTAGTAAACCCTGATTTACGCTCTGCCTCTGTATATTTTGCTTTAAAAATTGTTGTCGCAAGTGCAATTGCAAGCGGAGGAACCATTCCCCCAGCCATAACAGCTGAATGTATCCCAGAGTTCCCAGCTTCAATTGCTGCGATTCCGAATGTAAATGCAGCTTTATTAATTGGACCACCCATATCAATAGCCATCATACCACCTAAAATAAGCCCTAGTAAGATAGCATTTGTTCCACCTAAACTATTTAACCAATTTGTTAAAACTTCATTCAGCGCAACTACAGGTGGGTTTACAACTTTCGTCATCAAAATTCCTGTAATTAATAGTCCAAAGACTGGATATAGTAAAACTGGCTTAATCCCTTCTAACTGAACTGGTAAATTCGCAAATGCCTTTTTCAAACCAAGAACAACATATCCTGCTAAAAAACCCGCAATTAGTCCACCAAGAAAACCAGCATTTGCTTGTGCTGCTAGAAATCCACCGACAATCCCTGGCATAAATCCAGGACGATCAGCAATAGAACTCGCAATAAATCCTGCTAATATTGGAACGAGAAATAGAAACGCACCCGTTTTCCCGCCGCCAATACTCATTAACATCTCTGCTATAGGTCCTTCCGCTTTAATTCCTCCAAAGGAAAACGCTAATGCAATTAATATACCGCCGCCAACTACAAACGGTAACATATTGCTTACGCCATTCATTAAGTGCTTATATATACCAAATCCTTGTTCTTCTTCCGTCTTTTCAGCGTTTCCACTATCTTTTACTCCTTGGAAAACCGGTGCATCTTGTTTAATCGCACGTTGAATGAGTTGTTCTGATTTCCGAATTCCATCTGCAACCGGCACTTGTATTACATATTTTCCAGTGAAACGATTCATTTCCACTTGTTTATCAGCTGCAACAATAATAGCTGTTGCTCGTTCAATATCTTCTTTTGTTAAAGTATTTTTAACACCTGTTGAGCCGTTTGTTTCTACTTTTATCGCAATCCCTAACTCCGCTGCTTTTGCTTTCAAACTATCTGCAGCCATATATGTGTGAGCGATACCAGTCGGACAAGCAGTTACTGCCAATACATATGGTTCATCTTTCTTAAGTTTCACATTCTCAACATGCTCTTCTTTTTCATTCTCTTTCTCATCGAATAAACGAAGAAGTTCCTCTTGACTTGTCGCTTCTAATAGTTGTTTTCGAAATTCTTCATCCATTAATAACGTAGATAAACGGGATAAAGTTTCTAAGTGTGTATTATTCGCCCCTTCACTTGCAGCAATCATAAAAAACAAGTGTGCAGGTTGTCCATCAAGAGATTCATAATTGATACCGCTTACACTTCTTCCAAAACAAATGGCAGGTTCTTTAACTGCTTTTGTTTTCGCATGCGGGATTGCAATCCCTTCTCCAATTCCTGTTGTACTTTGTGCCTCTCGCTTTAAAATGGCTTCTTTAAATTCCGCTTGACTATTTAACCTTCCTGCTTTCTCCAACCGTTCTACTAATTCATCAATGACAGCTTCTTTATCTGAAGCTGTCAAATCCATAATAATGGTATCTTTTTTTAGCAATTCTGTAATTTTCATATACTGTTCCCCCTATCGTTTTGTAACGATTACTTGCGATAATAATGTTTCTACCTTGTCTTTCGTACATAAGTCTGCTGAGAACGCGGTTGCACTTCCTGTTGCAACACCATATTGAAATGCTTTTATTATATCTTTTGTTTGTTCATATATTCCTACAAACCCTGCAACAAGAGAGTCTCCTGCTCCAACGGAATTCACAACTTGTCCTTTCGGTACAGTTGCCTCATACACACCATCATTTGTAAACAATAATGCGCCCTCTCCTGCCATAGAAACAATAACATTTTGTACACCTTGTGCAATTAATTTCTTTCCATACGGAAGGATGTCTTCTACAGTTGAAAGTTCCTTTCCAAACAATTCACCAAGTTCATAATGATTTGGCTTCAATAGAAAAGGGTTATTTTTCATAACATGCTTTAAAGCACTACCACTTGTATCAACAACTACTTGAATACCACGTTCTTCTCCATACATCGCTATTTGTTCATAGAAATTTTTAGGAATAGAGGACGGAATGCTTCCAGCCAATACAACAAAATCCCCCGCTCGCATCTTTTCAAACTTCTTCATAAGCTGCTGAAACTGCTCTTCTGTAATCATTGGACCTTGGCCATTTAATTCCGTTTCTTCTTTTCCTTTTATTTTCACATTGATTCTTGAATCTCCATCTACTTGAACAAAATCAGTATTAATATCTTCACTTTTCAATACACTTTTAATGAATTCTCCTGTAAATCCTCCTGTAAAACCAAGAGCAATATTTTGAACACCAAGACGATGGAGTACGCGTGATACATTAATTCCTTTTCCTCCGGGGAATTTCATATCTTTTTCCGCTCTGTTCACAGTTCCTAACATAAAGGGCTCTACTTGAACAACATAATCAATAGATGGATTTAATGTCACTGTATAGATCATGATTTATCAACCTCAATCACATTCGTTTTTTTCCTATATTCTTCTATCTCTTCTAGTGCGTTAGTAATCATTTTCGCATCTTCAATATTAGCAATCTTAGCAAACGCAACTTCGGAAAACTTACTTTCATCAACTAAAAAATATCCTTCATTCGCTAATGTTAATGCCATTTTTTTTAGTAGTGCTTCCTCTGGATCTGGCGTTGTATATCCAAGTTGTTCATGCACACCATTTGCTCCTAAGAAACATTTATCAAATCGATATTTCTGCATACTTTCTTGTGCCATTGCACCAATTAAAGCTTTTGTTTGACTTTTCATCATTCCACCAAGCAGATATGCACGAATATGATTTTCAACTAAAGCCTCTATATGCATCAATCCATTTGTGACAACTGTCACATCCTTATTTATTAAATATGGAATCATTTCAAACGTTGTACTCCCTGCATCTAAATAAATACAATCACCCTTTTCAACTAAAGAAGCTGCCAAACTAGCAATCGCTCGTTTTTCTTGAATGTTTTTGGTTGATTTTTCAACCATTGTAGGCTCTTGACCTTTTCCCGATAACACGGAAGCTCCACCATGCACTCTTTTTAATAAGCGTTGTTTTTCTAGCTGTGCTAAATCACGACGAATAGTTGATTCCGAACTTTTTGTCCTTTCTACTAACTCCTGCAATTTCACAACATTATATTCCTTCACAAGCTTTAAAATAAGCTGATGACGTTCAGGCGTTAACATATCATTCACCTCTTCTTTGATTACAGTATAATAAAAACCCTCACACAAATCAACCAAAAACATTCAAACTCATCCAAAAACAACCTTCTCGGAATACATCAAGAAGGTCACTATATGTTTCTATCTTCCTCCATATACGAGAAGAACCGTTTCCTTAAATAATGGAATTTCATTTCTCAATTCATCTAATTGCCCCCTTGACCAATATAAGCTGCGTTAGATTACGAAATTTTTGCATACCGTTTTTTCTTGTTATTCAGAAATATTCACTGTCCATAAAAAAAAATCTCAGCCTTTTTAATAGCTGAGATTTTTGATTAATAATAAGGTGAAATCATTAAGTACACAATAACACCAGAAAGACTTACATATAACCAGATTGGCATCGTCCAACGCACAATTTTACGATGGCGTGTTAACTGGTTTGTAAAACCGAACACAAGTGAGAATAAAGCGAGCGGTACGATAATGGCCGCGAGAAAAATATGTGTAATTAAAATAAAGAAATATACATATTTAATGACACCTTCTCCTCCAAAATGTGTTGCTGGTGCTAAGTAATGATACGTTAAATACGATACACAAAATAACAAAGTTGTCGTAAATGCCGCAAGTATAAAACCGCGATGCATTTTTACATTTTTCTTAATAATGGAGAATAATCCCGCCAATAAGAAAACAAATGTAAAGCTGTTAAAAATCGCATTTAACATCGGTAAGATCGTTACATCAAAATGTACTTCTCCCTTATAACCTACAGGTCCAAAAAATAAAAATAAAATAATCGCATTAACAATTATAGAAAGCGTTATCACAATGGAAGCATAGCTTTTCTGATTTGTTGAATGACCCGCCAATTTGTTCACTCCCTCTTCTTTTCCATATGTATCATGAACTTCACTATTTTAACATATTATGCATAGTGAAAATGTGACAATACTTTGACACAAACAAGTTCAAAAAAGAAAAAATCCTCCTTAATTCTCTTTCTTAAGAAGGATTGTATCGCTTATGAGTTGAAATAGCAATGCGATTAGTTTTTCTTAAAAAACATATCGCTATACGCTTGAAAAATTTCAGACACTTGATATCCCATTAATAAAATGGCTGTTGCTGAAAAGAAACCGATCATAAGAAATCGAAACCACATGTAAATCTCCTCCTTATATTTAAGCTTATAAAGCATGCGCTATATGACAAGGGGGATCATCACAGTCTTCTTCTTCGCTTTCCTTTTTCTTTACAACCGCTGTGATAAAGCGAATCATAAAGAATAGGATAAACGGCAATTCCTGATTATACATATGGATATTTTTGAAAATCGGCTCCTGCTGTAAATCCGACAGGGATGAGAAAGAATAGAACATACGATGCTCTTCCATATATAAAAGAACCATCTTCATACAAAACAATATTCCCAGAAAGGAAATAACATCTTGCCAATCTGTCGTATATAACATGTTATAGAGCTCTAATACGTACTCTTCCATCATCACCCCTCCTTCTTTTCAACTATTTTCCTTATATCTACATAAAAAGTCAAGAAAATTGCTTCATATCTACTATGAAAATATTGTTTTTATATCCTCCAACTGTACTTCTTGTTTTTGCAACAATTGCACTCTTAGCTCTACAAACATCTTTTGTTTCATTTGATACCTTTGAGCATATTTTGAATGCATTTTATAATCAATCTGTTGCAACACATATCCTTCAATCCAAAGCTTACCTGCTTTCATTTTATTTACATATTTGTGTGCCCTAAGTTTTTCTTTTGGAATAAATCCACTGCTCGTTACAACAATATTCTTTGAGATTCCTCTTATTTCTACCTTCCCAGGAAATATTACCATTTCTTCTAAAGCTAATTCTATTTTATAATCTCCTAACAGAACAGGCAGCCTTGTTGCGAGAAAAGAAAGATTTTTTTCTTCATTTTCTTTTGGTGGGACAATTTGATGTAGAGAAGTTAAAGACGATTGTTGCATCTTTCCTGTATTTATATTGTTTGTAGTAAAATCATTGCCAACTTCTATAAGAGATCGGTCTTCTACAATTTTTGTAGATTTCAAATAGCAATGCGGCTGTTCATTATATTGTTGGATCGTCATTACTAATCGTGAATCTCTTTCATTGGATATTTGATTTTTATATACAAACATTTCTTCATTAACCACATTTATAATGGGAGGCATAAGAAAATCTTTTATATCCCTCATAATCGAAAAAGGAGTTTTAACAAATTTAGAGTATCTCTCACAACCTGGATACATCTCTTTATCTGCAAATTGAATAACTTTATATACAGCATTTTGCTTAGAAATGATGTTACTCATCTCTTCATAATTCATCCATGGTTTATTCATCATGTATCACTTCCTAACTGATGAATGAAATCGCCTCTTTATAATTATGTATATATTTATTGTCAACGTTATATATGCCCTCTCTGCAAAAAAAGGACATTCTCTTTTCACAAAAAAGAGGATGTCCTTTTTCATTATAATCCTGTTACTTGTACTTGCTGTGTTTGTAATACTTTCACAGTAAGGTCTAAAACGATTTTTTCTCGAAGCTCTGTGAACACCTCATTCAAATTAGTTGGGCGAGGTGAATAATCCAGTTCAAAGAAAGCCGCACTAATTAATTCACAATATGGTTGTTCATTATAAAAAACAGTATTTTCAAAGTAGTATTTGTCCAATCGCGACAAATCTCCATTATGAGGGTTGATAAAGCGAGAAGTAGCTTCAGACGAAGATGCGATAATAGGCCGTGTCAAAAAATCTGCTTCTGTTAAATCAGCAAAACCAGCAAACGGAATGTGTGCGATTCTATCAAGTAATGCCGCATTACAATCACCAGAAGCATATTCAATATTTTTTCGAATGTAACCTTCTACAAATAGTTTCGCTCTTGTCACTTGACGAAAATTAGTACCAGGAATAGGAGTAAACGCTACTGGTACTAATTTACATTGTGTTAAAAATGCATTTTTTAACACACGCTTAATCTCCGATGCTGCTGGCTCTAATGGAACATTCGCTTCAACGACAATTTGAAGTGTTCTTTCCGCTAATACAACTGGAACTTTTACAATCGGTGTTCCTGGAGTAAGGATAGGCGTTGCACCGACATCTGACAGTGGAACTCTATTTTGCCCTGTCACTTCGCAAGGTACTTCAATTGGACATGGATCTTCATTTTGAAAATTACTCATACTGATTCTCTCCTTTGTATCTGTTTAACCATAAGACTGGCTATACTACTAACATATGTATTTTTTCTAGTCATGCATGGGTTAATAGCATGGTCACTTTTATCAAATTCGTTAGTAGAATAGTTTCATGAGCCATATCCTTACTCTCTATTTTCTTCAATTGGGGTGCCAAAAATAACTATGTATGTTCTCATACTTATCGAACATACTTTCATACACTTCATAATCTAAAATAATGTTAGTTACGACTTTAAAAACTTTTCTCTATTTATATTCATAACCTACTTTCTTTATATCTCAGCATTTGAAAGTTTGCTAAAACATATTGTCTTGTTATAAGTAAAACTCAGTTTAGTAGATGTTATCCGATATGTTAAGGTAGACTCATAATCGGTGGGGATGAAGCCCCACCGATTAAACATTCACTTGTATGATTTTATAGAAAATTGCGTAAAACAGGATTCTCTCCTCCTTTTTACTATTCTAATACAATTGACAAATTTATACATATTTTATAACATATTGAATGACGTCTTTCTTATTCAACAATTGGTTCTATACTACAACACATAATCATTATGAATAAATACATTATTCATCTCGCTAACTTATAGCATAGATACAAATTTTATATAGAATAATTGAGAAGACATCATTGTTATTTACAATCTTTTTTCATATTTTCTAATGATTCATAATGATGATGCGAAACAACGGAGGGGATTTCTTATGTCTGTTTATGCACCTCATGAAATTGCCAATTTGGCAGCTGATTTAGGTAAGAAGAAAGCATTACTGCCTCTACTTCCGATGCTTATTCTCGGTTTTTTTGGCGGCGCTTTCATAGCGTTAGGGTATTTGCTTGATATTCGTGTGATTGGGACAATGCCAAAAGCGTTAGGATCATTTTCTACTTTTCTAGGGGCAGCTGTTTTCCCGATTGGTCTTATTCTTGTTATTCTTGCTGGTGGCGAATTAGTGACAGGTAATATGATGACAATATCGATGGCTTGGTTTCAAAAGCGTATTACTTTTTTCAACGTTGTAAAGAACTTATGTATTATTACAATCTGTAACTTTATTGGCGCTGTTTTTGTTGCTTATTTCTTTGGACATATCGTTGGACTAACTGAAGGACAATTTTTAGCAAAAACGGTATCTATCGCACAATCAAAACTTCATGATACAGCTATACAAGCATTTTTTTCTGCTATTGGATGTAATTGGCTCGTTTGTTTAGCTGTTTGGCTCAGCATGGGAAGTAAAGAGTTTAGTGGGAAAATGATTGGCATTTGGTTTCCTGTTATGACTTTTGTCGCAATAGGCTTTCAGCACGTTGTTGCAAATATGTTTGTCATTCCAGCTGCTATCTTCGCGGGTCATGTCACTTGGGCAGACTATTTTCCAAATTTTATTGTTGTCTTTTTTGGAAATTTAGTAGGAGGGATGCTGTTTGTAGCTCTTCCTTATTTCCTAGCTTATAAACAGCAATCGAAAATAACAACGGCATCTACTGAAAAAAAATCGGTATCTGTTTAAATGCACTGATTTATGCTTTATAAACAGCAACTTTACATTATGAACATAAACTATCGTATGGTAAATCGTATATCATCCTTATAAAATATTGGTTCAAATGGTATAATTCTCTTTATGAATGGGGAAAATAGTGTTGTTTTCGATACAAACAATGTATTTTTTGTGAATCTATCAGCGTACACTTGTTCTCCACACTTTTATGCGTTATAATAACAACTCAAATACAAATAGTATTACATATGAGGTGAAAAAAATGAATAAAACAGAATTAATTAAAAGCGTAGCACAAAAAGCAGAAATCTCTCAAAAAGAAGCTACTGTTGTTGTACAATCTGTAGTAGAATCTATTACAAATACTTTAGCTGCTGGCGAAAAAGTACAACTTATCGGCTTTGGTACATTCGAAGTACGTGAAAGAGCTGCTCGCACAGGTCGTAATCCACAAACAGGTGAAGAAATGCAAATTGCAGCTTCTAAAGTACCTGCATTTAAAGCCGGCAAAGAATTAAAAGAAGCCGTAAAATAATCAGTAAAAAAACGAGCTAGTTCTTTACTAGCTCGCTTTTTTTACGCTTTCGAAAACCTTTCAAAGACTCTCATTAGCTCTTCTATTGCCTCATCCCCATTACCATCTTGAATAGCATGAGAAACACAATGATGCGTATGATTTTTGAGAATACTCATTCCGACTTTCTTCATCGCTGCATTAATGGCAGAAATTTGTACTAAAATATCCACACAATATCGATCATTTTCAATCATATTTTGAATACCTCGAACTTGTCCTTCAATTCTCTTTAATCGATTTATAATTTGTTCTTTTTCTTTATCCGATCTATGCGTAGTAGCTGCTTTCTGTTCATTATGGCTCATTTTATCACCTTCTTAAAGTTTCAATTGTATTAACAAATAGATATTCATTCATAAAATTATTTTCCAATTCATCTATAGTATAATATCATCTACTCGGAGTATAACATTTATAGCATAAAATATACATACAGATATACTCTACATAAACATCTTCAATTAAGTACTTTATTCATACCATTAAACCTTAATAAGACTCTTCATACAAGTTTCCTTCTATTCTATACATCCATGTTTTCAAAAATAGTTTTATTATTCCTATTGATGGGGGACAAGAACTTATTATACTTATAAAAAGAATCATTGAATTCCTTCACTTACTATTCCATAAAAGCCTTCACCAATTCAACTTTTACGGAAAATCCTACCCACTTCTATTTCGTTTCTTTGTTTACGATGGGAATATAGCTTCCCACAAATAGTGGAAAAAACGTGAACGATGATTTTTCTTCAAAAAGAAAAAACGCTTCATCTTCCCCTTACTTCTTTTAAAGGTGCAAGATAAAACGATTCAAATAAGAAAACCGACTCGCTCGCTTCAAAGTTTCTAGTTAATAGATTAGCATGATTATATAAATCACACATCTCTTGGTTGTTTAAAGGAATAACTAAAGGATATTACTTACAAAGCGCAATCCTTTACTTAAAACCGTTGGGACTACTGATGCATGATTCTCTCCTTCCGCTTCATAAAAAGCAAATTGAAACTTATGATTCTCCAGTTTGGATAAACGTTCTGATAATGCATTTGCATCTTGAAGCATATGGCCTCTTTCTGCTCCGCCAACTGTAAGGAAAACTCGAACCTCATCATTCATTTGGCTCCATTTGTCTATAAATTTCAATTCATTTTCAAGAACCAATTGATTGTTCCACCAAATGGAGGGGCTGCAGATGAAATAATTTTGGAACGCACTGACTTTTGTAAACAATATATGCAATGCAAATAATCCACCAAATGAATGTCCAAATATTGTCTGTTTTTTTGGATTAATAGTAAAGTTTTTCTCAATTTGTGGTTTCAATTCCTCTTGAATAAATGCTAAGAACTTATTTGCTCCTCCCGACTTTGGCCACGGTTTTCCATCAGGCTTCGGCGGTGCATCTACTGAGAGCGGATAAGGAGTAAAATCGTAACATCTTTCTGCACCCGCAAACACTCCTTCAATTGGATAGCCGATCCCAACAATAATAGAAGCAGGAACTCCTGTTTTTTCAGCTCTTCCTGACTGAACCTTCATCGCCTCTTGAAACGTTTGAAAGTATGCATTCCCATCTAATACATAAATGACAGGATATCCACTGTCTGGAGCTGGCTGCTTAGGCTTTGAAATATAAATTCGATATTTACGCTTCCCAATATCTGAATACATCTCCCATTGCTCTGCTCCAGAAACGATAACAGTCTCTCTTTCTATGTATGTATTCATATAATGATCGCCTCTCTTTTTTCTTTTCTTAGCTTGTTGCATACAAGTCTATATCTTCGTTCGTAACACTATCATACCCAAAACATACAGGGGCACCATTGTAAGGATCTATCATAACGCGTGCATTAATATGAAACACACTTCTTAATACTTCATTTGTAATGATTTCTACAGGACTTCCAGTCATCATGATCTTCCCATCTTTCATCGCAATAATCTCATCTGAAAACCGCGCCGCATGATTAATATCATGTAACACCATTACAACCGTACAATGATGTTCTTTATTTAATCGTTCCACAATTTGTAACACTTCTAATTGATGGGACATATCAAGATAGGTTGTTGGTTCATCTAACAAAAGAACCTCTGTCTCCTGTGCTAACGCCATCGCCAACCATACTTTTTGTCTCTGACCGCCCGATAAATTTGCAATTTGACGATTGCGAAATGCTGCTGTTTTTGTAATCTCTAAAGCCCATTCAATCACTTCTGTATCCTCAGCTGATCGTTTATTCACATTCTTCCGGTGTGGATAACGACCATAAGAAATCAATTCCTCTACTTTCAGCTCTCCTGGTGCAATCGGATTTTGCGGAAGTAAAGCGAGTTGCTTTGCGATTTCTTTCGTTGGAATCGTATGTAAATCTTGATCTTGCAAATATACTTTACCGTTTTTTTGTTTTACAATACGTCCCATTGTTTTTAATAAAGTAGATTTCCCACATCCATTCGGGCCGATAATGGTTGTCACCTTTCCCTTTTGTATTTCTACATTTAAATCACGAAATACTGTCAATTTCTCATAACTTGTTTCTAGATGTTCTGTACGTAATACTTTCACGATTTCTCCCTCCTCTTACGCTTTCGCTTTGTATAACAAATAGAGAAAATATGGTACACCAATAATGGAAATGACAATTCCAACCGGTAACTCTACAGGTGTAAAAATTGTTTTGGCAATAAAGTCTGAAACAATGACAAGTAACATACCAATTACACCACATGTAGGAATAACATACTTATGTTGAATGCCGACTAAACGTTTTGCGATATGTGGTGCCATTAATCCTACAAATCCAATACTTCCTGCAACAGAAACACAGGCGCTTACCAAGCCGATACTACTTAATAGTAAAATCGATTTTTCTCTTTCTACCGAAACCCCTAAACTCGTGATACTTGTTTCTTCTAATTGAAACAGGTCAAGCAAGTACGCTTTTCTTTTCACAATTGGAATTAAGATAATTAGCCACGGCAACATCGCAACAATATATTGCCAGTTTGAATTATATATACTTCCAGAAACCCAAACAGCAGCCATTTCAAAGTCCGTCGCTTTCATTTTTAACGATATATACATAGAGAAAGCTCCAAATCCTGATCCAATCGCAATTCCTGTTAATAAAAGACGCTGTGAATCTAATCTTCCATTTCGCCAAGAAAACATATAGATTAATATAGCTGCTCCTAAGCCGCCAACTAAACCAAACAATGGCATCATCATAATAGAAACCCAGTCTGTACTCTTCATTTGTCCTTGAAAGAAAAACATAAAAATAACGATTGCCGTTCCTGCTCCAGCATTAACTCCTAAAATACCAGGGTCCGCTAATCCATTTCTTGTAATCCCTTGAACCACTGCACCAGCAATTCCAAGACCGAGTCCTACAAATGCGGCAATGATAATTCGCGGTAGCCGAAAATCAAATATAACTAAGTCATGTTCAGGTACAGGATTAATCCGAAATATTGTTCGGAATACATCTATAATGGAAATATCGAAAGTTCCATTTGTTACACTTATATAAATAGCACCCAAAATGAAAGAGATCGTAATCCCCATTGTCATGACATAACGCTTATTTAAATCTCTAAACATGTTTCTCTCCTCCTCTTGTATGAATTAAATAAAGGAAGAAAGGAATTCCAATTAGAGAGGTAACAACTCCGATTGGTGTTTCAAATGGATAATTTACAAATCTACTTAATACATCGCATAAAGCGAGAAACACACCACCAATTACTCCTGCACAAGGAATAATCCATTTATAATCCACCCCGATTAAAAAACGGGTCATATGTGGAATAATTAATCCTACAAATCCGATTTTTCCAACCAGTGCAACAGCTGTACCTGTCAATAATACAACTGCTATAATTGCAGTTATTTTTACAAGGTTTGTACGTTGTCCTAAATTAATAGAAACCTCTTCTCCTAATGAAAGAATCGTAATAGATTTTGAAATGATGAGTGCTAATATAATCCCAACTATCCCAAAAGGAATTGCCAATTTGATTATATTTGGATCTACTTGATGCAACTTCGCGTTATACCACATACTAATATTTTGAGAAATTTGAAAATACGATGCAATCGCAGCTGAAACACTACTTAAAAAGGTACCTATTACAGTTCCGATAATCGCTAATCGAACTGGTGATAAACCATTTCGCAATAATGAACCAAAGCCGAAAACCATTCCTGCTCCTAGCGCCGAACCAATCATAGAACATAAAATCATTTGAACAGAAGATATTCCTGGTAAAAACACCATACAAATGGTAATGGCAAATGCAGAACCGTCTGTTACCCCCATAATAGAAGGGGATGCAAGATAGTTCCTTGTCATCCCCTGCATAAGTGCTCCTGATATGGCTAAAAATGCTCCTACTAAAAGAGCCGCAACTACTCTTGGTAAACGAGAAGTAATAATAATATTATGGTTTACATTGCTTGAATCGAAATGAAATAATGCATTCCAAGTTGTTTCAAAATCAATATTTTTCGCCCCATAAAAAATAGAAAGCATCATTGTAAATAAAATAAATATGGGTGCGAAACATAAAATTATCATTGGTACTGAATTTATTTTCCGCATATCATTCAACGCACCTTACTTATTGAATTATTTAGATAAATTTTTGACAGCTTCTTTTAAAAACGTTGTTTTACTCCAAGCAGTACCACCTTGCGCCATTGGATCAACAGCATTTATAAATATTTTTTTATCTTTTACAGCATTAATGCTTTGCCAAATTGGATTTTTTTGCAAATCTTCTAATACTTGTGGTTTATCTTTATTCTCGCTCTTTTCAAATTGTAAGAAGATATAATCTGGATTGCTCTGAGCTAATTTTTCTAAAGAGATTGCTTCTTGTGCTTTTACAGACTTGATTTCTTCTGGAACAGTTAATCCTAAATCTTTATAAATAACAGGATTGAAGTATACACTTTCTGGATACAGATATAAGTTACCAGCTCTTAGTCTAATAACAAGAACCTTTTTATCTTTTAATGTATCACCAATTTGTTCTTTCGCTTTTGCGGCATCAGCTTTGTAATCTTTAATAATTTTTTCCGCTTTCTCTTTTTTACCAGATAACTCTCCCATTAATTTTAAGTTTTCTTCCCAATTTGTTGAGATATGTGATACTGGGAATGTTGGAGCGATCTTTGTAAACTTCTCAGCTGTTTCCGGTGGGAATTTTGAACTAGAAGTAATGACATCTGGTTTTAGTTGAAGTAACGTTTCGAAGTTCGGTTGCATTTTCTCCCCAACAGACTTCGCACCTTCTAAATCTTTTGCTAAATACTCAGGTAATTTTCCCCCTACTGTTATTGCACCTACTGGCTTAATACCAAGAACAGCTGCATCTTCCATTGACTCTAAGCTAGATGTTACGATATTTGTCACTTTCGCAGGCACCGTATATTCTTTCCCTAAATATGTAATTTTTCTTTTTTCATCTTTTTTTGTTTCTGTTGCTTTCGATGTTTGCTTCTGTTCTCCTGAACTTTTGTCTGCACTGTTACAAGCAGCAAGGCCAATACTTAATACTGTCACCATTCCTAGTGTAAATAATTTCTTGTTCATTTGAATACTTCTCCTCCCCAATATTAAATATCACAAAAAATTGATATATTTTGCATGTTATATCTTTTTTCTAATAATATATCCTCTACCCTACAATAAACCGCATGCATCCACTTCCTCTATTCTATAATCTTCCACTCCAATTGATAATGATAATGATTATCGTTATTAATTATATATTCCATACAAAAATATTTCAAGAATGATTTGAAATATTTTAATAAAACACACAAAAAGAAACCTATTTATCTGAGAAGAAAGACAAATAGGTTTCTTTTTATTCTTTATGCAAAAACTTCACACACACTGGACTAGGCACACTTACATTCGATTGTACAAGTGTTAATTGTCCAGTAGTCTTATTTCGAGAAAATAAAATAAGATTGTTAGATCTTTCATTCACAACAATAATAAAATGTTCTGTCGGATCAAGTGTAAAATCTCGTGGCCAATTTCCTTCCGTTGATATAGCCTCTAAAAATGTCAATTTCCCAGAATCTTGATTGACTCGAAAAATTGCAATACTATTATGCCCGCGGTTTGCTGCGTATATAAACTCTCCATCAGAAGAAATTTGAATCGCACTTCCATAATTACTTCCGCCATACGCTTTAGGCAAAGCTGAAATAGATTGGATTTGTTGAAATCTTCCCCTTTGTTTATCATATGTCAATACGATGACTTCTGAACTCAGTTCAGTTAATACATATGCATAGTTACCATTTGGATGAAACACAAGATGCCTTGGACCACTTCCTGGATGAACAGATAAGCTCTGTATTTCTGTTAACCTTCCCTCTTTTTCTTTATAAGTCATTAACTGATCGGTGCCTAAATCGACTGCTATAACATATGCTTCGTTAGGCGCAAATCCAGCATAATGAACATGTGGTCTTTCTTGCCTTTCTTTATTTGGACCAGAACCACTATGATACGTAATCGATGCTCCTTCTAATATTCCATTTTCTCGATTCACCATATAAAATTGGAGTGTCCCTTTATGATAATTTGCAGCCACCACTCTATTACCCTTTGAATTTATACTTACATGACACGGCGATGGCCCTTTAACCATTTGCCTATTGAGTTCGGTCAGTTGTTTTGTGTTCGTGTCAATCAAAAAGCTAACTACTCCGCCCAATCCATTGTTCTTTGCAACAGAATATAAATATTGATTATCATGACGAATCGCAAAATAAGTCGGATCTTCTATATGTACTACCACTTCTATATCTCTTATTTCCTTTAATTTCACATCTAAAATAAAACGATAAATCCCTTCGCTCTCTCCCTTTGTATACGTACCAATAAACCCTATTAGCTCATCTTGATTCATGGTCCCTATCCCCTTTGTATATGGTAAAAAATCCAGATAGCAAATTTTATTTTACTACCTGGATTTCTTTCTTACGCTCGTTCTTCAAACAACCGTGCTATTTCTATAATGACATGTGTAGCTTTTTCCATATTATCTACAGAAACATACTCAAATTTTCCATGGTAATTTTCTCCCCCTGTAAAAATATTTGGAGTCGGTAATCCCATATACGATAATTGAGAACCATCTGTTCCTCCGCGAATCGGCTGAATATTTGGCTCAATATTTAAATTTTTCATCGCATCATAAGCAATATCCACAATCTCTTTTACTGGTTCGATCTTCTCAAGCATATTATAATATTGATCTTTCATCTCAAGAATAATATTTTCTTCGCCATATTTTTCTTGCATTTTCTCTACAATTTGCTTGATTTTATTTTTTCGAGCTTCAAAATTACCGCGATCAAAATCACGAATAATGTAATATGCTTTACTTTGCTCTACATCTCCATTTAAAGAAAGAAGATGATAAAACCCTTCATACCCCTCCGTATACTCAGGTGCTTCTTCGGCCGGTAACTGACTGTGGAATTCCATCGCTATCTTACTAGCGTTTAACATTTTATTTTTTGCTGTACCTGGATGCGTATTATTCCCTTTAAAAGTGAGTTTAGCACTTGCAGCATTGAAACTCTCATATTCTAATCCTCCAAGTGGACCTCCATCCATTGTATAAGCAAAAGATGCTCCAAACGCTTTCACATCAAAATGAGAAGGTCCGCGTCCTATCTCTTCATCCGGTGTAAATGCCACTCTAATCTTTCCGTGCTTAATTTGTGGATTATGTATCAAATAATTCATCGCAGTCATAATTTCTGTTAAACCAGCTTTATCATCCGCACCAAGAAGCGTCGTTCCATCAGTTGTAATAAGAGTATGTCCTTTATAAGACGGCAACTCTGGAAACTGCTCTGGTGTTAATACGACATTTAATTCTTCGTTTAATGTAATAGCTTTCCCATCAAAATTTTCATGAATTTGCGGCTTTACATTCTTCCCGGTAAAATCAGTTGCTGTATCTAAATGAGCTAAAAATCCAATTACAGGAACATCTTTATCTGTATTGGCAGGAAGTGTTGCCATGACATATCCATTTTCATCCATCGTTACTTCAATCAAACCAATTTGTTTTAATTCTTCAACTAATTGTTTTCCAAACTCAATTTGCCCTGGTGTTGATGGTACTGTATGGCTTTCTTCATTCGATTGTGTATCAATTTTTACATATCGTGTAAATCTTTCTATTAATTCTTGTCTCATCTATCGTCACTCCCTTTTTCTCCATCTCCTTCTATTATAATCCTTAAAACTAAATTTTTTAACTTTTTTGACTGTATTCATCTCATTTTGCCACACATATGCATCTTTTCACATTTAAAAAGTAAAAGAATCCACTTTCTAAACTAAAAGTGGATTCTTCGCTACTGCTGATTCATGCAAACCATTCCATCATATACTCTTCTACTCTTCAACTATAAAAGTATAAACATCATTATAAATACAGCCATTCACTCGAACAATGTATTGGCCAGGCTTTTCAAATTGGATGGTATATTTATTTAAAATAACTGCTTCAACATCACCTGAAAGAATATCAATACTTCTCCCACTCAGTATATATCCCTCATTTTGCTTCAAAAAGACTGTAATTGTGTTAAAGTTTTCATCCCCAAGCTCCGGTATTTTTGCAGCACTCACATTCGGTTCTAAAAAAAGCAATCCACTTAACCCAATTATTCCTGTTAACGCCACCCCAGCAAATTTTTTCATTTTTTTCATTTTTATAACCTCCTTATCATTTTTATATAAGGGATAGATGCCCTTACACCACAAAGACTATACAGAATCAGTTCCAATGTAAACGTCTATTAAATGACAGATTTCTACACTATTTTTTATATTTGTATAGAAATCCATCGTTTGGAATTTTGTCAAATTTAAAAGTTTTTTCTCCCCCAAAAAATAAATAACAATTATTCATATACCGCATAATTAATTATTAATTTAACATTCTAACAATAGTTGATAAATAGAAAAACAAAAGAGCTTATGAAGATTCCACCATCTCCATAAGCTCTTTTTCATATAAGAATAATATTTCAACTCCCAGTAACAACCTAATTTCTAAATGAAATAGCCAAAAGCTCTATCTGATCCTCCTTTACTTTTCTATATACATAAGTACGATTCTCCATCCATCAGGATCTTCTATCGTAATGCCTTTCTCTCTCCAATATGGATTTTCAGGTTCTACTTCACCATATCCCAGTGTATGTAATCGTTTTGCTATTTTGTGAATTTCAGATTGATTTGTGAAATAGAATACAAGTAGATTATCTTTTGTTGGAGCTGGACATGGGCTACCATTATGATGTCTTGTAAATTCTAAATGATATTCTGCATCAGGTAGCCCAAACATCACCCCATCATATCCTTCATGATTATAAAATTCTCCAATTTGCTTTAACCCCAACCCTTTGTTATAAAATGTAATTACCTCTTCAAACTTATCAGTTGGACGTGCAATTCTAAATTGAACCCAATTCTTCATCATTCCTTCCCCTTCATGTGAATTGTATAATACTTCTATCCATTACTATACTAATACGCTACTACATAAATGAAATCCCTCATTCGTATGATGAAAAGGTTGTACAAAAGAGTGTGAACAATTCGCTCCCTTTGAAAAACACTTCTCATTTATTCTTTCTGTACGTAATAGCATAATAATACCTGGATATGAACGGGGGATTAGAATGGATCAGAACAAATATAATTACGACTGGGACCGGTCTTCCAAAACAATCCCACTCTCCCTTATCGCAATCAAAAATGAATTGCAGAAAAAAAGTCAGATGAAAGCACCTTTCCCTCCTGTATCAAAGTTAACCCAAGAGGAAAAATGGATAATTCATTATATTCAAGAGCAAACAAAACATTTAAATAAAAACAATGTAACGAGAACACGGGCTTATTATCAATTTTATGTAAAGTACCCTGAAATACAATGGGCTTTACTTGGACATATGGTCTCGCGTAATGGCGGCTGGAATATGACAGATTTAAAGGGGGATTTATATACAAGGCTATTATCAGAAAAGGATCAATTTGTCTTTTTCTCTTTCTTAGAGCGTGGAAACTGGTTCATCTTCCAAGATGTATATCCACAATTTTTATTGTACGAACAAAGCTTGAAACGTTCGAAAGCTCTCTTTTATCTCCTGCCTTATTTACATGTTTCAACGTTTATGGAAACAATGTGGAACCATTTTTGGAAAACAGGTAACCGCTATACATTAGCCATAGCAACCATTATTAATGAACAAAGTTACTTAGAAAAACGCATCATACAAAATGCTCATTTTAAAAAGATTGTCCTAAATAGCGTTGCATTTAAGCTTTTTGATTTCTTCCGTTTTAATCATATCCTTTTCCCATACTATGAAGATGATACTCACAAAAAGGCATTGCTTCTTGGTGACACGATGAAACATTTTACCTCTTTACATGAGAGAATTATGCTCGGTAAACGGCTATATACATTGTTATTTCATAATAAAGAACGCTTAGCCAAAATTATAACTTGGGCACACAATCATCCACATACAGGATCTCGAAAAGATTACTGGCCACATTTATTTTCTAATGTAAATGAATCTTTTTATCGGGAACTATATCGACGGCGCATAAAAAAATGCCAATTACGGAAAGGAGCACATCGTATCTATAGTCCCGAATTACTCTATGCTTGGCAAAACATTACACATACAGAAGCTGAAAAAGGCGACTGGTTTACCGATTGGAGAATTGTGAACTACTTAATAGATAAAGGAGAACCTCACAATGAGAAAATTATGGATAACTATTGTAAAACACTTGAAAAAATTGAATTGGCTATTATGGCAAAGAAAAATATCTTTCTTAGAGAAGAGGAAGAATCAGAAGCATAATCATCTAGCGCTTATCACTACAGTCATCCTCTCTTGTTTCATTGGAACGTACTTAGATTTTTTCTTCGTACAAAAACAAATGTATCATTTTCCGATAAGACCTTTCCCGACTCTCTTTACAATGAATATTGCTTTTACATGTTTTCTCTTACCAATCTTTACTGTCATCTTCCTATATGTATCCACCAATCTATCAACTCTTTCAAGAAGTCTCTTCATTATGTTTATTGGTATTTGTGCCAGTCTCTCTGAACGAATAGCTGAACATTTGGGATTGTTTACTCATAGTGAAAACTGGCATCATTCATATTCTTTTTTTGGATATATAATGTTCTTTTTTCTCATTTGGAAATGTTATCAATGGCTGCGTGGATAAGCTTACGTCCATTGTCTACTTTATTTTAAGATGACTTTCTATATGAATGACATGAAAGTGGAAACAAACATAGTATCACCTGCAAATAGCAACATACACTTAAAAAGCATGGCAGTGATACGCCATGCTTAAAAAATCGCTGTAAACATATTGCTCTCTTTATTATTGTATCTGTAGATTCTCATACTTTTTCGACAAATCGTTCAGTTTATTCACAATGTACTAGCATGTAGAGATTCAGTTGCAATCGATCGTAATATTTTATGATTCCCGATACAAATGCCTTCTTTCGCACGTGAAATCATAGAATATCACATTTGCACCGTTACCAAATGCTATAAAACGAAAATCGAACATGATATTTCACTCTCTTTTTCTCACTCTAAACATCTTTAGGCGCAAGCAGTATTATTTATTTATCATTCCATCTTTTTCTTCTATTACAATGCGTTTCCCGATTCCAAAAGCATAAAAACTAATGACAACAATTGCTAAGAAAATTACTCCTACAATGAGTGAAACTCTTGTATCGTCATTGAACCACATTCCAATTAATACCATAATCAAAAAGGCGATGGTGACATAATTTGATACAGGTGCAAATGGCATTTTAAATGGATGATTCTCTATTTCATGCCCTTTTCCTTTTCTAAACCGAATTTGACTTATTAAAATAACAAACCATGGAATCATACCAGGAAGTACACTTGCACTATAAACATATACGAATAAGTTTTTTGGTGCAATGTAACTTAATAGAACGCCAATTGCTAATCCAATTAACACAGCTATTGTACCGAATAAAGGAACACCATTACGAGAAATCTTTGTAAAATATTTTGGTGCTTGTCCGTTCCTTCCTAACGTATAAAGCATTCGGCCTGCACTGTAAATTCCGCTATTACAACCAGACATTGCGGCTGTAATAACAACAAAGTTAATCAATCCAGCAGCTGCTGTAATTCCAACTTTGGCAAACGTTGCAACAAACGGGCTTCCAATTGTATTTAATTGGTCCCAAGGATACACAGTTACAATAACGAAAATTGCACCAATATAAAAGATTAAAATACGCCAAATGGTACTTTGAATCGCTTTTGTTAATGTTTTCTGCGGATTTTTTGCTTCTCCAGCAGCAATCCCTATTAATTCAACACCTTGGTAGGCACCAACAACAAGCGATAAAGCATAGAAAAATCCTGACAGACCGCCTGTAAAAAAGCCACCATGTTCCCAAAGATTCGACAATCCAATAGCACTCCCACCGTTACCAAGCCCAAAAAAGATAAGCCCAAATCCTGCAACAATCATTAATACAATCGTTACAATTTTAATCATCGCAAACCAAAATTCAAATTCACCAAATGATTTCACTGAAATTAAGTTTGCAGATCCAAGAATGACCATTGCGATCACACCTGGTATCCACGCTGGAAGATTGGGAAACCAATACTGCATATATGCTCCAACTGCTATAATTTCTGACATTCCGACAATAACCCATTGAAACCAGTTACTCCATGCTGTCATATAACCAACTAACGGATGGATATACTTATGACCAAATGTCGCAAACGAACCTGTTCCAGGCTCTACATATAACATTTCTCCCATCGCACGCATAATAAAAAATATAAAAATTCCGGCAATTCCGTAAGCGAGCATGACTGATGGACCCGTCCATTGAATCGTGCTGGCTGATCCCATAAATAGACCAACGCCAATCGTACCTCCTAAAGCAATCATCTGAATATGACGAGCTTCCAATCCTCTTTTCAGTTCTGTATTTGCCACTTTCTTTCCTCCTCACCTATCATTTATAAGCAAAATATGGTATAACAACAAATAAAGCAAGCGTCATCTTCTCTCTTTTTCAAAAAACGACTCAATAATTTAAATAATCAGAAATTTAATCTCCTACCTTCTTTTTCTAAAATAACTTATTTTATAATAAGTTATTTATCTGAAAAATACAATTATTTTTTAGTTAGAAATCCGTATATCAAGAAACTAGAAAGTGACATTAGAAATTCGGAACCTTTAAACCTTCTATTTGTGTTGGCTATCCAAAATAAAGAGCAGTATTGAAAGTAGTTAAGTATATGTAAATGTGGGGATGAATTTAAAAAATTTAATCTTTGTATATTTCCAACCAGTATTAGTCTCAATTGTAGTTTTACTAGTTTGTTTATTCTTATTTTTACTTTTTGCATCATTTTTTCTATTATTACATTCTTCTTAGCAATCATAAAATCAAAAACATACTCAGATTAGTAGGACAGGCCACGGCCATAGTCTTTCCTACTTATAAATGTAAAAAGTTTATTCCACTCAAAAAAGGTAATGATAGGTGAAAACGAGGCAATTGAATTAGCGGTCATTGCTATTATAGCAAAGGGACATGTTCTCTTAGAAGATGTTCCTAGAACTGGAACAACATCTTTAGCAAAAAGTGTTCCATTCTACATACTACTTGACGGTTACAAGTGTATGAGAATATATTTATTGCTACAATTATGTGCGAATTCAAGAAAAAACAAACCACCTATCCCTTAAAGAATATAGAAAATAGACGGTTTGGCTATTTTGATATGTGTCCCGTTTTCGGGAGCATTTTCATTCATTTACAAATGGTTTGTATTTGTATAGGATTGTACCTTCTACTAATTCACTGGTACATCGCTTAATAACCAAGTTAATGATGTTTTATATGTTGTTGCATACTTCGGTGTTTCACCAGGTACTTCTAATTGAATACTCGATTCCTTGGTTTCTTCATCTCCAAAACGATATACATATGTGGATTCTTCTGTACCAGATTTCCCTACTAAAACATCCTGTATATCATTTGTGACCTCGAACGAATCCTTTACAAGTGATAATTCAGGCATTTGATTGCTGGATAACACTTCCGCATTGTGGAATGTAATTTTAGCTCCATCTAATTCATGGCCTTCCTCATCTTTCAATGGTCCATTTTGTTTTACTGATAGTGTCCAAGAAGCCCCATTCATACGATTATCTGTTATTTGGATATAGTTCATTTTTTGAGAACCATCTGCAAATTCTTGGGCTTTTGCAAAATATGTTTTATCCTTAAAAGATATGACTTGTTCCCCAAATCGTAAGGAGGACACGAAATCTATACTTAAAGGCCCTTTCGTACCTTCGCTTGGTTTCTTATCTGGGGTGGTTGGATCTACTGGATCGATAGGCTCTTTTGGATTTTCTGGGTCCATCGGTTTTGTAGGCTCATCATACGGCTTGATAGCTAACTCGCCTTGATCTTGAACAGTTAGGTTTACTTCTTTCCCTAACTTAACAGTTCCATCTTTATCTATAATTGGTTTATTTCCTTTTACATGGGCTTCATTTGAAAAAGCTTTTCCCGCCCCAGATCGTAATACTTCTACTTCAAACGTAAAAATATACTCTTCTACATTTCGAATATCACCAAGCTGAGCGACAAGTTTATTATTTTGGGCATGAACTGGAAGCTGTGTTTCTTGTTGCTTTCCATCTATCATTTTGATAATCTTTCCACTACCTTCTTTGTACTGTAAATACTCAGGTAATGTATCTTCAATGACCGTATTCTTCAATGATGCCCCTACTTCTTCTTGTTTAGCACGAACTGTATATTGAATCGTATCTCCAACTTTTACTTTGCCACCATTTACATCTTTATGTGACTTTTCTCCAACTAATTTAGGTTCTTTTGATTGAATCATGATGGTTGCTGGGTTACTTGGATTGGGCTCAAATTCTCCGCCACCATTTGGAAGGTCTACTTTAGCTGAAACAGTATTTACAACAACCTTTTCCAGTGATTTCTCATTTAAAACACCTTCAAATGTCATCGTAGCTACATTCCCACTTGTTAACTGTCCAAGATGGAAACTCAATTGTCCTACATTTGGATCAAACGTATACGTCCCTTCTGGTACACTCATTTGAATCGAGGATTCATCTACTGTAATTCCTTCCGGTAATTTATCAAATACTTTCAAATTGATAGCGTCTGCGATAGAACTTGGAATCGTATTTTCCGCAGTAATGATATACTTCACACGATCGCCTACGTTATAAGTATCTCCACCACCAACCTTTTCTACCTTTTTCTTTAATTTTATAAGCGGGTTAAGTGGTAATACCTTAAAATCAGCTGTACTTTCTTTCGTTACCAATTGCTGATTTGGTTGTTGATACGTTAATTTAGCTGTATTGCTGACTGTCGTTTGCATGGCAGCAGGTAACACCTTTACAGGAATTCGTATCGAGATAGATTCATTTCCTTGTAATTTAGGAATCTTGTATAATAGTTGTTTTCCTGTATGTTGAGTTGTCATTTCAAGTTTTTCAGGCTGTTTCATTATGTTTATATCTCCTGCTAATTCGACTCCTTCTGGTAAAAGATCTTCTACAATAGCGTTCGTGATTTCTGAATTTAAAGTATGATTCTTCACCTCAATGACATACTCCATTAAGTGTCCTGGGAAAATTTCATCTATACCATCACTTGATTTTATCGATTTTTGAATGGACACATCTGCTTGTTCCCATTCTATCAAGGTCGATACCGTATTTGTTTGTTCCCACGCTACATCTGCATTTGTAGCTGTATCCTTATACATGAGAGAGGATTGGCTCTTAGCTTCACCTGCTGATACAGCTTTTACAGGAATCGTAAATTCAATACTATCATCAATACCTATTTTATCATTATACTTCATCTGACTATAATCATTTTGAGATATAAATTGTAAATCTACACTCTTTGTTTGTTTTGTCGTAGCATTTATGACCTTTGCCGTCGGTTTACCGTTTGCCACTACTTGTTCAGGTAACACATCTTTTAAATTAATTTCCTTGGCAGGGTATCCTCCGACGTTTTTCGCAGTAATAGTATAATTGAATGTCTCTCCAACATGTACCTTTTCAGGAGCTTTTTTCTCATATTCTAAACATGCAGGGGTACCAAAATGTACATTATCTATTAAATTACCAACACTCCTATTAACATCTGGTGTATAAAATCCTAAGTATATATCACCACTATCTGGAAGGCTACTTGCAGGTATCTTGACTTTTCGCTCTTCCCACGTTGCAGTGGCAGTATATTCGGGAGATTTATAAATAGTATTAACTACTTCCCCCCTCATATTTTCTCCACTTCCACTTACCTGAATTTCCGGTGTGCCTAGACCACTTACAATATACATTTTCTCTGCAGGTGAACTTTCACGTTGTTTGTGGAACACGCTAATATACACATCTCTTTTAGGGACAGGAACCGGAACTGTTGTGAATAAAACCCCACCTACAACTGCATTTAATTCTGCGTATTGTGTTCCCTCTTTTGCTTTGGTTATACCAAGTTTCTCACTTTGAATTTCAATAGCTCTTCCAGATTTATCCACTCCTCCTTTTTCTATCGCATATTCCTCATCTGTTAAAGGACGAAAAGGAATTGTATCCCAACCAGGTACTTGATTAGGATGAAAGAACCCCATTCCGTCATTGTTATCTACTCGCGGAATTTCAAAGCTACCATTAACAGTTCGAATTGGATTCCCACATGTTTTAGATAGAACGGCTTGCGCATGATTATCTAAAACAACCTTGTTTCTATCTTCAGCCATGACCGTTGGAATAAACATATTAATTATCGTTGAAAATAACAATAATACAATAATCCCTAACCGGATTATTCTCTGTATCATTTCATCATCTCCTATCCTGTTACATATTCATCTTTATGGCTGAATCACAAAAAATTCTTGTTACACGTATTTATTTTAGTAACTATTCATACATTTTGAAACGAAAACAACGACGTTATGACGCAAAACTCTTTCGGCATTTGTTGCTTTCGTTATAGGAATCATCACATCAAAAAAGAAAATTGTACGATTAGAAATAATTTGGACACAACCGATTCCCTATACGTTAAGGAAACAGTTATTCATTTAATTCATATTAAGGGATGCCAGACTTTCGATAAAGTACTTGTCAGTAGTTATGGCGCAGTAGTCTCATTCCACTCCCTTGCCTGGCACCAACAACTCATTGCTTCTCTCTGAATAAAAAAACATCTATCAAACTGAAAGGATACGTCTATTAAAGCTTCAGAAACATCTCATAACTTGTTTGCCATGCGAGAATCATATAATTTTTCGATACTCTCATCACTCTTAGAATAGTCTTTTTTACCACCTTTTCCATCTGGACTAATATATTGCCCCCCTTTACCATTGATGATGTTACGCTATACAAGGTAGTCAACATACCTATATGAGCCGGTTGACTGATAATACTCAAAAGTGTTCGCATGAATGTATTTATTCTCTTTCCTGAACCAAAAGAACTTAGATTAGTATGCGAGAATCCGAGATGACAAGCAATGCTCTTGGGATAATGAGACGTTCTTACTACCAATCTCTCAGCACAAAACAGAATCAAATCGTAGTCGTGAAAAGAAAGAATCAACTATATCTCAAATAAAGAAAGATATTAAAGCGGCAGAAAATCACACTACCGCAAACCTATGGGATAAGGTGAAAGTCTTCATTGAACAAAAAGACTATTTTAACCACCCAGATGTAAATAAGTATGCTATAGGAATTTTAAATTGGATCCACGGTAAGTATTACGCACATATCCGCGATTTTAACCATGCCATTCCATACTTCACAAAAAGTATTTCCTTATTAAAAGAAGATAAAAATTCATAACACCTATTTGCAATTATTATTAACATAAATCGGCTTTATCTTTTTAAGAGGGGATGGGATCACATTGATCAATGAATATGAGTTCTTAATGTTTGCGAAACAAAAACAAGAAAAAGAAAGAACACAAGCAAAAGTTTTGAAGTTAGTTTCAAATAACTCCAATAAAAATAAGGTGATTAATCTATTCGAGAGACGAAGAAATAGTCGGAAATTAAACCCTCGTTGTGTAGAGTGTTGCTAAAAATGTTTTGAAATTAAAATTGTAAGAGTTGTGAGTAACCAGAACTCTTACAACAATTTCATTATTATCTTACTTTAAACATAAAAGCTATATCATCTCTTTTGGTAGTTTTTATTAATACTGGTTTTCTTTCACCGTAAAATGTACCAATCCTTATTATTTCATATTTTTCACTAGCCGAAGTAATATCCTCCTTAACTATAATAACTTCATTAAAAGTAATATTAATTTCACTTCCCTCTTATGATCTTTTATTCTTCTTTGACATATTTAATTAAATATTATTCTGCAATTATATGGCTTATTGAATACTATCAATCGAGATGTATCCAAACAACAATAAAAAACAAGGTATAACTGCACCTTGTTTTTTATAAATTAACATTAAGTTTATATAGTTGAATCTAATATTTTATCAAAATAACAATCTAATGTTATATTATACAACATTCATTTTTAACTCAGTAAAGTTAATTTTTATTCCTACACAATCTACCTACATCACCCGCTTAAACATTTTCTCCAGTTCATAGGTCGAATGATGTATAATAATCGGTCTACCGTGCGGGCATGTGTAAGGGTTGCTTGTTGTGCGTAGTTCTTCTAAAAGTGCGAAGATTTGATCGTTTGTTAAATATTGATTTGCTTTAATGGATGCTTTACAGCTCATCATAATGGCTGCTTCTTCACGCAATTTTTTTATGTCTACTTTTTTCAGTTTCACAACTTGTTGCATCATTTCATCAATGATTTCTGTTTCTTTCCCTTTTGGAAACCATATTGGGTGCGAGCGAACGATAAAAGATTGATGGCCGAATTGCTCTAGGAATAATCCTACCTTTTTCAATTCTTCTAGTTGTTCTTCGACACGTAAAAATTCGTTTAATGATAAATCAATACGATATGGGACAAGCAATTCTTGAACTTCTTGTGTCACTTGTCCTACTTTATCGCGGAAATATTCATAGTTAATTCGTTCTTGTGCCGCATGTTGGTCAATCATATATAGCCCTTTATCGTTTTGAGCAAAGATGTACGTTCCATGCATCTGTCCAATTGGATAAAGAGGCGGTAAATCATTCCCGTTCATTTCAATTTCTTCGATATTCTGCAATTCATCCAATTCTTCTAATTCAAATTCTTCTTCATGATGATCCCATTCTTGTTCGTTATGAGCCGCCTTTTCTTCAATGAGCGGTTTCGAAGTTGATTGCCAACTCTCTTCTTCTCTTACAAGGGATTGTTGTGGCGGTTGCCATTCTTGTTTTGGCTGTTGCCATAATTGCGGCGCTACTGATGGTTTTTCTGCGCTTTCCTCTTCTTGCGTTTCATCCATTCCAGTCGGTAAAACGATATTAGGCATAGATGGTTCTTTTGGTTTTGTATGTTCAAAATGAAATTGTTCTTGAACACTCTCATCTTTTGTTTTTTTCTTCGTTGTTACGCCGGCATCTGGAATAAGCTGGACTTTTTTAAAGGCATCTTGTAATGTTTGTTCAATGAATTGCAGAAGTTCTTGTTCTTTACTAAAACGCACTTCCAGTTTTGCCGGATGAACGTTAACATCCACTAACATTGGATCCATCTCAATGGATAAGAAACCAATCGGATAGCGACCAACTGGAAGCAATGTATGATATCCTTGCTGGATCGCTTTCATTAATACATAGTTTCGCACGTAACGGCCATTAACAATTGTTGACATATAATTGCGAGAAGCTCTCGTTACCTCTGGCAATGTTACATATCCGCGAATGGTAAAATCTAACGACTCCGCTTCAATTGGAATCAATTTTTTCGCAACTTGAATACTGTAAATCGCTGCTAGTACTTGTCTCACATCACCATTTCCAGATGTGTGAAGTAATTTTTTCGTATTATGGAATAATTTCAATGACACTTCTGGATGAGACATGGCAATGCGATACACAATATCTGTAATATTTCCGAGCTCTGTATGAATGGTTTTCATATATTTAAGACGTGCTGGTGTGTTAAAAAACAAGTTTTGAACCGTAATATCCGTTCCTTTACGGCTCGCGGTTTTCTCCTGTTTTATAATCTCTCCACCTTTAATAATAAGATGTGTACCCGGTGCGTCTCCTGTGCTTGTAACTAATTCTAATTCACTAACAGATGCAATACTCGGTAATGCCTCTCCTCGGAAACCGAGCGTTCTTATGCGAAACAAATCATTTTCATCTTTTATTTTACTTGTCGCATGGCGTTCAAATGCGACAATGCAGTCTTCTTCAGCAATACCGTCTCCATTATCAATAATGCGAATTTTTGATAACCCAGCTTCTTCCAAGTGGATTTCAATAGATGTACTATTCGCATCGATGGAATTTTCCACAAGTTCTTTCACGACAGAAGCAGGACGCTCTACTACTTCCCCAGCTGCAATTAAGTTGGAGAGTTGTTCATCGAGTTTGCGAATTTTCCCCATCTACTTACTCATCCTTTCTTTAATTTCTTCTGTAAGCGATACAGTTCATTTAATGCTTCTAAAGGCGTCATATCAAGCAAATCAATTTTTTTAATTTGTGCTAACACAGCTGTTTCCTTAGCATCAAGTACAGGTTTTTCTTGTTTTTCCATTCGTTCTTCAGTTTCAAAGAATGAAAGCTGCGATTCTTCTACGATTTCTTCGCTCTCTTGTTGCACCTCTGCTACTTCTTTTATAACTGGTTGTTCTTCTATTACCGGTTGTTGCATACGTTCCGGCTGTTCTTTTACTTCCGCGCGTTTTGGAATTGTAATTTCTTCTTGTCCTTCTAGCTGAGCTAACACTTCTTTTGCGCGAGCGATTAAGCTATCTGGAAGTTCTGCAAGTTGGGCAACATGAATCCCGTAACTTTTATCCGCTGCACCTTCTTGAATTTTATGCAAGAAGACAACTTTTCCGTCTTCTTCAATAGCGGAAACATGTACATTTTTTAAATGAGTCAAACTTTCTTCTAACACTGTTAATTCATGATAGTGCGTAGAGAATAATGTTTTTGCACCAATTTGGTCATGAATATGTTCAATAATTGCTTGTGCAAGCGCCATGCCATCATATGTGGAAGTACCGCGGCCAATTTCATCAAATAAAATTAAACTTCTTTCCGATGCATTTGCAATCGCATTTTTTGCTTCTAGCATTTCAACCATAAATGTACTTTGGCCGGAAATTAAATCGTCCGCTGCACCAATTCTTGTAAAGATTTGATCAAAGACTGGTAATATAGCTTCTGTTGCCGGTACAAAACAACCGATTTGCGCCATAATCGTCACAAGAGCCAATTGACGCATATACGTACTTTTACCTGACATGTTTGGACCCGTAATTAAAAAGACATCCATATTTTCTGGCATCATACAATCATTTGGAACATAGAGCTTGCCATCTAATACTTTTTCAACAACAGGATGACGCCCATCTTTTATAAAGATTTCGCGTTTATTAGTTAGAACAGGTTTTACAAATTGTTCTTCTTCACTCACTGTCGCAAAGCTTTGTAATACATCTAATTCACTAATTACTTTTGCTAGATGCTGCAATTTTGGAATAAATACTTTCACTTCTTCGCGAAGTGCAGTAAATAGATCATATTCTAACTGAACAATCTTTTCTTCAGCTTCTAAAATTAATGTTTCTTTTTCTTTTAATTCGTCTGTAATAAAACGTTCTGCATTCGCCAATGTTTGCTTTCGCTCATAACGCCCTTCTGGAAGTAAAGAAAGATTTGCTTTTGTAACTTCAATATAGTAGCCGAAAATACGGTTGTACCCAATTTTCAGCGATTTAATTCCCGTTATTTCACGTTCGCGTTTTTCAAGCTCTGCAATCCACGTCTTACCGTTTTTACTTATATAACGGTATTCATCAAGCTTCTCATTATAACCATCCTTAATGATATCTCCATCTTTCACAGAAAGAGGTGGATTTTCTTGAATACTTCTATCTAGTAGTTTTGTTAGGGCTTCACAAGGATCTGCCCCTTCAATTAACTTGGCAGCGTAAGAGTTGTCCAATAAGCTAATCGCTTCTAAAATAGCTGGTACTTGTTGTAAGGAACGTTTTAATTGAAGTAAATCCCGTGCGTTTACACTACCGTAAGCAACTTTACCTGCTAAACGCTCTAAATCATATACTTCTTTTAATTTTTCCTTTAAATCTTCACGTAAGAAATAGTCATTTACAAATGTTTCAACCATTTCTAAACGCTCTTCAATTTTTTCTTTTTGAATAAGCGGACGCTCCATCCACTGTTTCAACATACGACCGCCCATAGCTGTTTTTGTTTTATCCAACAGCCATAGTAAAGAACCTGTCTTCTCTTTTGTTCGCAATGTTTCTGTTAACTCTAAATTACGCTTGGAATGTACATCAATTTTCATAAACTGATTTGTATAATAAATCTCTACCGGCTGCAAATGATCTAATGATCGTTTTTGTGTTCGAAGTACATAGTTGAATAACCGTCCGACTGCTGTCACTAACTTTGTTTGCGTTACTTTTTTAACAAGAGGTTCTAATCCTTCTGGAATTTTCGTTTCCTCTTCATATGAAACTGTCATTTTTAACGTTTCAGTTAACTTATTTAATTCATCTTGTGAAAATGTTGAATCTACAACAATTTCTTTTGAACCCGTTGCATACACTTCTAATAAAACATCTTCTACAGAACCTGTTAATAAAGTTACTGTATTTTGTCCAGTTGTTAAATCATTACAAGCTAATGCATATGAGCCATCCTCAAAACGCGTCAATGCTGCTAAAAAGTTATTTTCTTTTTCATCAATTGTACGCCCTTCCATCATCGTCCCTGGTGTAATTAATTGGACAACTTCGCGTCGAACGACCCCTTTTGCCGTTTTTGGATCTTCTACCTGCTCGCAAATCGCAACTTTGTATCCTTTTTCAATGAGCTGCTCAATATAGTTTTGCGCTGCATGGTACGGGACACCACACATGGGAATCCGCTCACTGCTGCCGCCATCACGACTTGTCAAAGTAATTTCTAGTTCATGAGCTGCTTTAACCGCATCTTCAAAAAACATTTCATAAAAATCACCTAATCTAAAAAATAAAAAGGCATCTTTATAGTCTGCCTTGACCTTTAAATATTGCTGTATCATTGGTGTATACTGCGCCATTTGTTTCCTCCATATTTTATCAAAAATGTGCTATATCTCCATATGCCGCACTTCACGGCCCATATTATCTCCTCTTTTAGGAGTCTTTCTTCATTATAGCATATTTTAATGAGGAATCATGTCCCTATAACTTTCATACGTAAAAAGCTAGGAAGAACGACCTCCCTAGCTTTCCATTATTCTTCCTCTGCGTCAACAATAAAATTGGGATCTAATTCTTCAAATTCGTCATCGCTAATCTCAAATTCACTATCATCTTCTTGACATCCATTTGGATTTATACTTACACAAACTTTCGTCTCTCCGACTACTTCTGTAACAAATTCACGTTCTACCGTTACAACAATTTTGTTACCATTTGGCGAAATGATTGCTTCTAAACAATTTGGATGTTGAATGACACGAGCAATAATTTCGGAATCTTCCCCAGAAAAGTTTTTATCCCGATATCCAACATTTACTTCATCTGTATAATTGATTCGTTCTGTTACGACTTCTGTCTTCGTATTTTCAGCAAATGAGTACCATGTATTCACATCATAATACCCTTCAATTTCTACGATTTTCCCATTTTTTCTCGCTTCATATGTGTGATTTATTACCCAACATCCGAGAATACTTGTCGGTTCATGATTTGATTCACATGTATGAGTCGATTTTGTATACTTACGTCCTTTTCCAACTACTGCCTTTGTAATAATCTCTCTGAATTCGGACATTCGGAACCCTCCTCAATCGCTATTCATTTAATCATATGCGGGACAATCGCGGAATGTGTCATTCTTTTTTTGAATCTACTACTATAACTTGGGCTAGTCTTATTCGTTATCTTCTTATTAACTTCATTACATCCAACTTTCTGCAAATAAAAAGAGATGCCACTCGGGCATCTCTTTTAACAACCGCAATTTCCTTTTTTACTTTCTATTTCTGCACCGGTTTCACCTTTCAGTACATCACCGCCAGTTGAAATTAAAATTTCATCTGTTACTTTATTAGAAATTGTACTCGCTACAAGCTGTAGTAAATCATTTACATATGTTTGTGAAGATTTGAATTCCTGTACAACAGGGATACCATCTAACCGATCGTGAAGAGCATCAATCTCTGCTTCTACTTTTTTCAAAGCTTCCCATTTTCCATAATGTTGCAAGTTTACAGCTTGTTTTTGCAAAGCTTTTATTTCATCAATTATACGTTTTACATTTTCATTTTTATGAATTTGCGCTTCTGCGCGCTTGAAGAAATCTACTTCTTCTGTTTCAGAAATCATTTTTGCTAACTCTTTCGCTTGCTCAACAATTTCATCCTTTGTATAGACTTTCATTATTTCACCTCAATCGGCTCCTCAACTAATTCCCCGTTTAGAGACCAAGTTTTCGCTTCAGTAATTTTTACTTTTACAAGCTGACCGATTACAGATTTTGGTGCAACGAAGTTTACAAGTTTATTCGTACGCGTGTAGCCTGCAAGTACGTCTGGATTATTTTTACTTTCTCCATCAACTAATACTTCAACAATTTGTCCTTCATATTTCTTATTTTTCTTCGCAGAGAATTCATTTACAAGTTCATTCAAACGCTGTAGACGTTCTTTTTTCACTTCCATTGGTATATTGTCTTTCATTTTCGCAGCTGGCGTACCTTCACGTGGAGAGTAAATAAATGTGAACGCACTATCAAATTCTACTTCACGATATAAAGATAATGTTTCTTCAAATTGTTCGTCTGTTTCATTTGGGAAACCAACGATAATATCCGTTGTTAATACTACATTAGGAATTGTCTTTTTAATTTTACGTACAAGTTCTAAGTACTGCTCACGTGTATATTTACGCGCCATAATCTTCAACATATCCGTGCTACCAGATTGTACTGGTAAGTGAATATGCTCTACTAAGTTACCACCTTTTCCAAGCACTTCAATTAAGTGATCGTCAAAGTCACGTGGATGACTTGTTGTAAAACGAATACGTGCAATATCAATCTTACGAAGTTCATCCATTAAATCGCCAAGACCATATTCTAGATCATCAAAGTCTTTTCCGTATGCATTTACGTTTTGGCCAAGCAATGTAATTTCTTTATAGCCATTTGCTGCTAAATGGCGAACTTCTTTAATAATATCTTCTGGGCGACGGCTTCGCTCTTTCCCGCGTGTATACGGTACGATACAATATGTACAGAATTTATCACATCCATACATAATGTTTACCCAAGCTTTAATATCACCGCGACGTACTTTTGGAAGATTTTCGATTACGTCTCCTTCTTTAGACCAAACTTCAACAACTGTCGCTTTAGAGAACATTGCATCTTTCAAAATATACGGTAATCGATGAATATTATGCGTACCAAATACCATATCTACATGTTGATGCTTTTGCATAATTTTGTTTACAACAGATTCTTCTTGCGACATACAACCACATACACCAATTAACAGATCTGGATTCTTTTGTTTCAATGGTTTTAAGTGACCTAGTTCTCCGAACACCTTATTCTCAGCGTTCTCACGAATCGCACAAGTATTTAATAAAATGACATCTGCATCTTCTGTTGTAAATGTCGGTTCATATCCAAGCGTTGTAAAAATACCAGCCATTACTTCTGTATCATGCTCGTTCATTTGACATCCATACGTACGGATATAAAACTTTCTTCCTTTCCCAAAATTACGAAATTCTTCTGGAAGACCAAAATCACGCTCGATTTTCACTTGTTCTTTCCCACGTTTTTTCGCATCTTTTAATGAAGGTGGCTGATAAACATGTTCAAAGTACTTACTATAATCTTTTTCTTCCTTCTTCGTAGAAGCATTTGCTTGTTGACTTGCTAATCGTTGTTGCTCGTTCATGGGTAATCTCCTTTCAACCTTAAAACTCTACACACTTGTAGCCTATTCTAGATTCATCTTAAGGACTAGGATATATAGTAAATAGCTCCCCCTTTGAAACTTGAACTATCTATATCACTAACCTATAACGATGGAATCTTTATTCCTATCAATAGACTTCCATTTTTGTTGTTTTCACCTTGTCCTAAAAAGCAGCTTACTTTATTTCTATACACACTACCATAGTATAATGTGTTTAGCCAAATTTAACAACAAAGAGGCTGCACTCCGAAAGCAGATTATATCATGAGCGAATGTGATTTTTTATACAACGATTTTGTAATTATTTTATCATTCAGAACTTTCTAAGTAAACTTCTTTTAAAATAAAGCAAAAGAAGCTACCAATCGGTAGCCTCTCTTTTATCACATAAATTCAGCAACAAGCTCATCAAACATTTTTTGATCCATTTGCAAATCAGCTTGTACTAATGGTTGTTCACTATACCCATTTACAAGATCTTGATAAGAAGGTTGTTCTGTATTTTGATAAATAAGTCCCGTTACTAAACCTTTGTTTTCCATCAATGTTTGCATTGCTAGCATGCGATTTGATGGATCATATCCTTCTACAGTACTTAGTTTTGTTAAATTTTCTTTAAACCAATCATACGTATTTACTTTATTATACGTTACACATGGACTAAATACATTAATTAAAGAAAAACCTTTATGCTTAATACCAGCTTCAATGAGCTGTGTTAATTCTTTTAAATCGCTTGAAAAGCTTTGTGCCAGAAAAGTTGCACCAGCTGTTAATGCCATTTCCATAACAGATAATGCCGGCTCGATTGAACCTTGTGGTGTACTTTTCGTTTTAAAGCCTACCTCACTACGTGGTGAAGTTTGCCCTTTTGTTAATCCATAAATTTGGTTATCCATGACAATATACGTAATGTCAATATTACGACGAATAGAATGGATTGTATGCCCCATTCCAATCGCAAAACCATCACCATCACCACCAGATGCGATAACAGTTAAATCACGGTTTGCCATTTTCACTCCTTGCGCAATTGGAAGCGCACGCCCATGAATACTGTGGACACCATAGGAATTAATATAACCGGAAATACGACCGGAACAACCAATACCAGAGATTACGGCTAATTCATCTGGATTTAAGCCAACGTTTGCTGCCGCACGTTGAATCGCAGCTTGCACCGAGAAGTCTCCGCAACCTGGGCACCAGTTTGGTTTGACACTGTTACGAAAATCCTTAAATGTTGCCATTTAATACAACCCCTTTTTTGCATTCGTTGTAAATTTCTTTTGGTAAGAATGGATTCCCATCATACTTTAATAGACTAGAAATCTTCTCACCATTGCCAAGGTTCATTTTCATAATGTTAGCAAGCTGAGCAGTTGCATTATTTTCTACCACTACAACACGTTTTGCATCTTTCACTAATGGAAGCATTTCATCTGTTGGGAACGGATGAATTAAACGAACATGAGCATGGTTTACTTTTAACCCTTCTTGTTCTAAACGCTCCATCGCTTCTTCAATTGCACCGCGAGTTGAGTTAAAACCAACTAATAGCACATCTGCATCATCGTGCTTAACATTTTTATAAACAGGGGTCTTGAACTTCAAGTTCTTCATTTTACGAAGACGTTTGTCCATTTGTTCCTTACGATTTAAAGCTGATTCAGATGGCTTACCCGTTTCATCATGTTCTACACCTGTTACATGGTGAACACCATTTTTCATACCTGGCAGAACACGTGGCGAAATACCGTCTTCTGTTACTTCGTAACGTTTGAAATACGCTTTATTTTCACGCTCTGGTAACTCAGCTTGTAAATCAAGCTTACCGCGGCGGATTTCTACTTTCTCTAATTTCAGTGGTTCCACCGTTTGTTTTCCTAAAGAAAGTTGTAAATCTGTTAAGAAAATAACTGGCACTTGATATTCCTCAGCTAGGTTAAATGCTTCTACAATATCATAAAACGCTTCTTCTGCCGTGCTTGGCGCCATTACAATTTTTGGGATTTCTCCATGTGTTCCATAAATCATTGCCATTAAGTCTGATTGTTCTTGTTTTGTTGGTAACCCTGTACTTGGACCACCGCGCTGTGTATCTACAATAACAAGAGGTGTTTCTGTAATACCTGCTAAACCAATTGCTTCCATCATAAGAGATAGACCTGGCCCCGCAGATGCAGTTAGCGTACGTACACCCGCATAGTTCGCACCAATCGCCATCGTACAAGCAGCTATCTCATCCTCAGTTTGAATAACCGTTCCTCCTACTTTTGGAAGCTTTTTAATTAAGTATTCCATAATTTCAGAAGCAGGGGTAATTGGATAGGCAGACATAAAGCGGGCACCACCAGCTAATGCTCCAAATGCGATTGCATCATTACCAATCATAAACATACGCTTTTTCCCATCAGCTTTTTCAAGCTGCATCATGTTTACTTTTTCACCAAGCAATTCTTTCATATATTGAGAGCCGCGCTTAATTGCCTCCATGTTCTTTTGAACAACTTGCTCTCCTTTGCGGCCGAAGATTTCATCAACAACCTCTAAATAAACTGTTTCATCTAATCCCAATATCGCACTAGATGCTCCGACAGCAACCATGTTTTTCATCAATGATGTACCTAATTCTGAAGCAATATCTGTAAACGGTATCACATATAGATTTACATCTGCATTTTCAGGGATTGTTGGATTAAACTTCGCATCCGCAACAACGATTCCGCCTGGACGTAGCTCATGGAAATTAAAATCAATTGTTTCCTGGTCAAATGCAATTAAAATATCTAAGTCATCTGATATCGCGCGTACTTCCGTTGTACTTACACGAATTTTATTATTTGTATGACCGCCTTTAATTCGTGATGAGAAGTGGCGGTAACCGTATAGATAATATCCTAATCGGTTTAATGCAATACAGAAGATTTCTCCTGTACTTTCAATTCCTTCACCTTGTTGTCCTCCAACTTTCCATGAAAGTTGACTAATCATCTCCTACACCCCTTTTGGCTGCATTCATTGTAGTGTATTTTTTTACAGTATTAGTTTAGCACTTTTTATACAAATAAACTACAATGTACACAAATTATACCTCTTCTGACTTACCTGAATCTTTCGCATAATCTTAATTCGTCTACCATTCTAGCCCTACTATACAAAAAAATCAATCATTTATTTTCAATTTACATAAATATTCACAATTATCAGAATAAAATACTTTTAATCCTTTAAAATGAAATACAATCAACAAAATTTTCATATAGAAACCTTTTTACATTTGTTTCACTATATCGTTTACAAAGTTCATTTATTACCTGTTCATAACTTCGATATGCTTCTATTCCTACGACCATGTTTGTAATACCATCAAAGTCTGAACCGAACCCGATATGTTTCTCTCCCCCAATCGAACATATATGTTCGATATGACGCAGTATATCGTCTATATATGCAGGCTGATGACTCACTAAAAATTCCGGAACAAAATTAATACCAATAACAGCGTTCTTTTGAATGAGCGCACGTATTTGTTCATCTTTTAAATTGCGTGGATGCTGACAAAATTTATAGCAATTCGAATGTGATGCAATCGGATACTCAGCGATTTCCATCACATCCCAAAATCCTTCTTCATTTAAATGAGAGACATCTGTCCACAAACGGAATGTATTAAGTTCTTGTACAACTCTTTTTCCAAACGAAGTCAATCCGGCTCTTCTTGTTTCTAATGCTCCATCAGCTAATAAATTAGCATAGTTCCATGTCAAACCGACAGAACGCACTCCTAAGCGATGAAATAAACGTAATTTCATCATATCTTTCCCAATCACTTCACATCCTTCTAATGTTAATATAGCTCCAATTTCATGTTTTAACAGCCGGTCTATATCCTCTTTTGTTTGTATAAACTTTATATATGGCATGGATAAAATTTCATTATAAAATAAATCTACCATTGTTAAGGCAACTTGAAAACGTTCTTCATATGGTACAGTTTCCGGCACATATATTGCAAAACATTGTATGCTTCCTTTTCTCTGTTGTAACTGTTCAAAAGTAATATGTAACTTCGGGTCATTTTGAAAACCCTTTTTGCCTTTTGCTTTCCACAATTGAAATAAAACATCACAGTGCGCGTCAAAAACTTTCAATTCGTGTCCCCCCTTTTTTCATAAAAACAACCTGTTTGCACACATGCAAACAGGTTGTTCAAACTTAACGAGGTTCTACAATTAATTTTATCGCTGTACGTTCTTCACCATCAATCATAATATCTGTAAAAGCTGGAATGCAAATTAAATCTAAGCCACTAGGTGCTACAAATCCTCTTGCAATTGCTACTGCCTTTACGGCTTGATTCAATGCACCCGCACCAATCGCTTGAATTTCTGCTGTTCCGCGTTCGCGAATCACCCCAGCAAGTGCACCGGCTACAGAGTTAGGGACCGAAGTTGCTTTAACTTTTAATATTTCCATTCCTCGTTTCCTCCTCGTTTCTTATAAAAGTATTAGCGATTATTTCACTTTAACTTATATTCACGAGGAATGAAGCGTATTCCTGCTAAATTCTTAATAATTTTTCTAAAAAATTAAAATATAATGTTTTTTCTAATTTTTTGATGATTATTCAAAAAACGGTTGATCATCATTAATTAATATACGCTCAATCTTTTTTGCCTTCCCTGTATTTGGATCGACATCAATTAATACCGCGCTTAGTTGTGTTCTGCCTTTTGTTACTTCAAAGCGAACAGGTAAGTTCGTTAAGAATTTTTTCAAGACTGCTTCGCGATCCATACCTAAAATGCCATCATACGGACCTGTCATACCAACATCCGTAATATACGCTGTTCCACTTGGCAAAATACGGTTATCAGCGGTTGGAACATGTGTATGTGTTCCTACTACGGCAGTTGCACGACCGTCTACGTACCAACCAAGCGCTTGTTTTTCACTTGTTGTTTCAGCATGGAAATCAATAAAGATAATATTGGTACGTTTTTTCGCAATTGCAATCAATTCATCTACTTTTCGGAATGGACAATCAATTGGCGGTAAAAACGTGCGCCCTTGTAAATTAATAATCGCTACTTCTGTTCCATTGCAGTTGACAAAAATCAAACCATTTCCAGGCGTTCCTTCTGGAAAGTTAGCTGGTCTCACTAAATATTTGGCTTTATCGATAAATTCAAATATCTCGCGATTATCCCAAGCATGATTTCCAAGTGTAACAGCTTGCGCACCACACTCTAGAAAATTCCGATATATTTTTTCTGTAATACCGCGACCACCCGCTGCGTTTTCTCCATTAATAATCGTTACTGTCGGTGTATACTTTTTCTTTAATGCTGGTACATATTGTTGAATCATACCTCTACCAGGAGAACCTACTACATCTCCTACAAATAATATTCTCATGTCTACTATCCTTTCTATGTACTACTTTTTATTCCCCTTTGTACTCGAACTATTTCGCTCACTTGACATGAGGCTTTACTCTATATGCCTCTATCAATCAAACCTTTATAGACAGTTCTTCCGATACATTGTAAGCGGTATCCCCTTACTACTGAAAGTTTTATTTTATCTTACCCAATTCCAAACCAAAAAAATAAAGTGGTATTTCACCACTTTATTTTGCATATTCCACTGCACGTGTTTCACGAATAACTGTTACTTTAATATGACCTGGATAATCTAGTTCATTTTCAATACGTTTTCGAATATCACGCGCTAAACGATGAGCTTCTAAATCATCGATTGTATCTGGTTTTACCAGAATACGAACTTCACGACCTGCTTGAATTGCAAAAGATTTCTCTACGCCTTCATAAGACTCAGAAATTTCCTCTAGCTTCTCAAGTCGACGAATGTAGTTTTCAAGTGTTTCACTACGAGCTCCTGGTCTTGCAGCTGATAATGCATCGGCCGCTGCGACTAAAACTGCAATGATAGAAGTTGGTTCTGTATCACCATGGTGAGAGGCGATACTGTTTATAACAACAGGGTGCTCTTTATATTTCGTTGCGAGTTCAACACCAATTTCAACGTGACTGCCTTCCACTTCATGATCGATTGCTTTACCGATATCATGAAGTAAACCAGCGCGTCTTGCTAGTTTTTCATCCTCGCCCAGTTCTGCTGCCATAAGTCCTGTTAAGTAAGCTACTTCCATAGAGTGCTTCAACACGTTTTGTCCATAACTTGTACGGTATTTCAATCGACCCAAAATTTTAATTAAATCTGGGTGTAATCCGTGGATCCCAACTTCAAATGTTGTTTGTTCTCCTACTTCACGAATATATTCATCCACTTCACGTCTTGATTTTTCAACCATTTCTTCAATACGAGCTGGGTGAATACGTCCATCCTGTACGAGCTTATCAAGAGCGATACGAGCTGTTTCACGACGAATTGGGTCAAATCCTGATAAAATTACCGCCTCAGGTGTATCATCAATAATAAGGTCAATACCTGTTAAGGTTTCTAACGTACGAATATTACGACCTTCACGCCCAATAATACGTCCCTTCATTTCGTCATTTGGAAGATTTACAACCGAAACGGTTGTTTCAGCAACATGATCAGCTGCACATCTTTGCATAGCTAAAGATAAAATCTCTTTCGCTTTCTTATCAGCTTCTTCTTTCGCACGAACTTCACTCTCTTTTACCATCGCGGCAATTTCATGAGAAAGTTCGTTTTCCACTTTCCCTAAAATGATTGATTTCGCCTGTTCGCGTGTCAGATTGGAAATGCGCTCTAATTCCGTTTGTTGCTTTTGAACTAACTCTCCCACTTTGCTTTCCAACTCTTCAATTTGCTGTTGTCTCGCTACAAGAGATTCCTCTTTCTTTTCTAACATTTGCTCACGTTTATCGAGCGTTTCGTCTTTACGATCAAGGTTCTCTTCTTTTTGCATTAAACGATTTTCTTGTTTTTGTAATTCGCTTCTACGGTCACGAATTTCTAATTCAGCTTCTGTACGAAGTGTATGAATTTCATCCTTTGCTTCTAAAAGCGCTTCTTTCTTAAGTGCCTCTGCTTCGCGATTCGCATCGTCTAAAATACGTTTCGCTTCATTAGCTGCACCATTAATCTTCGCTTCAGCAATAGACTTTCGAACAAAAAAGCCAACAACTGCACCGACTGTTGCAAGCAAAATGGAGATGAGTATCCAAACTGTATTACTCATGATTTCACCTCCTCTTGCTATGAATGAAAAAAGACTGTCGGCATGTACATCGAATTGCAACGTACAGCAAAGACCGTCGTCCCACTTTTTTAAGGGACTTTCTTCATTTCACAATTAAAATGTCATATTATTATTTCGGCAAGATTGAAATCTTACTCCGAATATTACTTCTCTTCTTGAGAAGAGTGTATCGTATATAAGAAAAAATATACATTCTCATTGTATCTATCGCATTTTTCGTTGTCAAGCGTTGTCTACTTTTACTTTCTTTACCTTTAACATTCAAATGTTCCGTAAACAAAAAGAAAATGTAGCACTACCGTTATAAATAATCTATATATCTAATATATATAATAATTAAATACCACCTACTGAAAGCACTGCATATAAAATGAAACTTTAAACAGTGATGCTTTCTCCATCTTCCACTCATTATGTTGTATTTTACATGCAGCTCGAAAATACCGATTACATGTATAAAAAAAGACACGAAATCGTGTCTTTTTAATCAAGAGTTGTGCTTTCTTCCATATTTTCAGGAGCAGAATCTTCACCAATTCCATGATGCTCACGAATAAAGAATGCAATTTCATCTCTTATATCTGGATTTTCTTTTAAGAATTGTTTTGCATTTTCGCGTCCTTGTCCTAAACGCTCTTCATTATAGGCATACCAAGCACCGCTTTTCTGAACGATATCCAATTCAGAAGCCATATCTAAAATTTCGCCTTCTCTTGAAATACCTTCTCCGTACATAATATCCACTTCTGCCACGCGGAATGGCGGTGCTACTTTATTTTTCACTACTTTTACTTTCGTTTTATTACCAACGATTTCATTACCTTGCTTTAATTGTTCGGCACGGCGTACTTCAAGACGTATTGTTGAATAGAATTTCAATGCACGACCACCTGGAGTTGTCTCTGGGTTCCCGAACATAACTCCAACTTTTTCACGAATTTGGTTAATAAAGATTGCAATTGTTTTTGATTTATTAATTGCACCTGAAAGTTTACGAAGTGCTTGTGACATTAAACGTGCTTGTAAACCGACGTGAGAGTCACCCATTTCTCCTTCAATTTCCGCTTTTGGTACAAGGGCAGCTACAGAGTCGATTACGATAATATCAATTGCACCACTTCGTACTAATGCTTCTGCAATTTCTAACCCTTGTTCCCCTGTATCAGGCTGTGATAATAGTAATTCGTCGATGTTAACACCTAATTTCTGTGCATATACAGGATCCATCGCATGCTCCGCATCAATAAATGCTGCTTGTCCACCTTGACGTTGCACTTCTGCAATCGCATGTAAGGAAACTGTCGTTTTCCCTGAGCTTTCAGGTCCGTAAATTTCAATAATACGACCGCGTGGATAACCACCAACTCCCAATGCTACATCAAGTGATAACGAACCGCTCGGTACTGTTGAAACTTTGCGTTCAGCTTGCTCTCCCATTTTCATAATGGAACCTTTACCGAATTGCTTCTCTATTTGTTTTAACGCCATATCTAAAGCTGCTTGACGATCACTCATTCAAATTCCTCCTTAACTCAATTGCTAATCTTATTATACCTATTTTTATTTTAATTTGCCAACAAAAATCGAACATTTATTCGATTTTTTTTATTTCCAATTTATAAAAACGCATTTTTACTATAAAAAAGCTAGAAGAAACTTACATCTCTTCTAGCTTTTTGTATAAATGATAAAATCCATATTTCACAGTACGTTCACGAATTTGCTGACGACTCCCACTTAAACAAAGCGGAAAAACTATTGTCGGTTCATCTTTGATTGCTAAACCGATAAATACAGTTCCAGGTTCTTTGTTTTCTGAAGCATCCGGTCCTGCGACCCCCGTAAAACTAATTCCAATATCCGATTTTAAAAGTAATTTTACATTTTCAGCAAGATAACGCGCACATTCTTCACTCACCGCACCTGCCGTTTGTAAAGTCTCTTTAGGAACTTGTAAAATATGCTGTTTTACATCATTGTGATAGCAAATTACGCCACCTTTAAAAACAGAAGACACACCAGCATTTTCCGTTACTTGATTGCCAAAAAGACCGCCTGTTAAACTTTCAGCACAGGCTAGAGTGAAACCTTTTTTCTTCAATAACTCAATTGCCTTATGGTGAAGGAAATCTTCATTGTAGCCGTAAAAAAATTCGCCTACTCTCTCTAAGATTAAATGTTCTACCTGCTGAATTAATAACTCCGCTTGCTCTACATTCTGATGTTTCGCGGTTAATCGCAACGTTACCTCTCCATCAGAAGCTAGCGGTGCAATTGTCGGATTCGTTTGGTTGTCAATTAAATCTTGTACTTTTACTTCTAACTGCGATTCACCAATACCGAAAAAACGAAGGACACGAGAATAAATATGTTCACCAGTTGTTACATTGCGCAAGAATGGATCTACATAGCTATTATACATTGGTTGCATTTCTTTCGGTGGACCTGGCAATAAAATATACACTTTTTCATTTTTATGTAATCCCATGCCTGGCGCCATACCGTGATTATTTGCAAATACAGTTGAACCCTTCAAAACGAGTGCTTGTTTCTTATTATTCTCTGTGAACTCACGACCCGTTCGATTAAAATATTCACGAATTGATGTTAGTGCCGCTTCATCATAAACAAGGTCTTCCTTAACAATCGATGCAATGGTTTCTTTCGTTAAATCATCTTTTGTTGGTCCGAGTCCGCCAGTAAAAATCAATATGTTTGCACGTTTTTCAGCTGTGCGAATAGCCTCTTGTAGCCGACGTGTATTATCACCTACTACAGTATGATAATACACATTTATTCCAATAGAAGCTAATTTTTCGGATAAAAACTTCGCATTTGTATTTGTAATTTGCCCCAATAATAATTCTGTTCCAACCGCAATAATTTCGGCATTCATTCCGATTCCCCCATAAACTGCTATTTTGAATTGACAAAAACAGCTCTATTTTTCCAAAAGTAATCATATCCAGAAATAACTGTAAAAATCAATGCAATCCATATAAAAATATCAGCTACTGGAATATGGATTAAGTTTAGCGGCACATCATGTAATAAATAGGCTGAAATTGCAATAATTTGTGTCCACGTCTTGATTTTCCCTAACATATTAGCTGCAACAACTTCTCCAGTACCAGCTAATACAAGTCGTAAGCCTGTAACCGCAAATTCACGACTAATAATAACAATTACAATCCACGCTGGTACATATTGCATTTCAACTAATGTAATAAGCGCCGCTGAAACAAGCAATTTATCAGCTAATGGATCCAGAAATTTCCCTAAATTTGTAACAAGATTATATTTTCTTGCTAAATGCCCATCAATCCAGTCAGTAGCTGATGCAATAATAAAAATAAGCGCCCCGATTAAATGTTGAATTGGTAGATCTACGTTTCCAATTGTATATGAACCCCAGTCAAAAGGCGCGATCATAATGACCAAAAAAATTGGAATTAAGCAGATTCGAGATATCGTAATTTTATTTGGTAAGTTCACAACTATTCCTCCATCATGTCACAAACATTTGTTCATTGAAAAAAGTCATCGAAGCGATGACTATTATTGTGCAGGTTGTTCTCCCCCTAAGTTTTTAATCACCATTCTTTGGTGCAATGCTTCCTCAGCATTTAAACCGTAATTCACAACTTTTCCATTTACTTTAACTTCTGTATTTAGTGCGTTACCGATATTTAATCGCACTTCTTTTTTCTCTGTTAAATTTTGTGGAACAGTTTGCCCTGCCTCTAATGTCCCTTTATAAATTTCATTACCATTTTCATCTTTAATATCTACGTAAGTCGTTCCTTTGGCAGATATTTCTAGTTGTAATTCCTTATTATTGATTTCATACGTAGATACTTTCTCTTTTGTGCCAACTAGCTTTATCTCATCTTGCCCTGTCGATGGTTGCTGCGCTTGTTGCTCAGCCTTCTTTTGCTCTTCTTTTTTTGTTTCATCCTGATTTGCTTTTTCTTGTTTCAGTTCTTCCCCTTTTTCATCTTTTTTCTCATCTAACGGAGAATCCTTTGCTTTTTGCACTTCAATTTGTTCACTTTTGTTTTGTGCTACTGCACCATCATCTTTTGCAGTTACCCATTGGAAAACAAACCAAATCACTACTCCTAACGCAATTACCAATAATGCAATTAAGATTTTCGGCATATGATCTGCAATGGGAAGCGATGTTGCCTTTTGTATTGTTTCCTGTGTTTTTTGACCGGTTGATACTTGTGGTACATCATGAGATTCAGATTGTGGTATTGTACTTTGATATTCTACAAGCAATTCCTCTCCGTTTAATCCAACAGCATCTGCATATTGTTTAATAAATGCACGTACATAAAAAGTTCCCGGTAATATACTGTAGTCGCCCTCTTCAATTGTTACTAAATAACGCTTTTGAATTTTTGTAATCTCATGTAGCTGATCAATAGACAAGCCTTTTGCCTCTCTTGCTTCCTTCAGCTTTTGTCCTAATTCCGTCACTGCTAACACCTCAATATTTCTTTAAAAGTCAAACATAGAGAAATTATTTTGCGTTCCCTGCTCAATTTCATCTACTAAGTTATATTGAATTTCTTCATCATAATCGTTACGCAATTCAATAATATAATCAAAATCATCAAGTGTGTATTCTGATTGACTCACAAATACATCTGGATGTTCTACAACTTTTGTTGCGGGCAACCTCATAATTTCACGTACAAGCTGCCAATGTCTTTCATTTGCGCGCTTTGTTGAAACAATTCCATCTAATATGAAAATATTATCGTCGCTATACTCATCTTCAATCAATTGACTACGTACCGTTTGTTTAATAAGGGTAGACGAAACAAACAACCAACGCTTATTCGCACAAACACTTGCCGCAACAATAGATTCCGTTTTCCCAACGCGAGGCATTCCTCTTATTCCGATAAGTTTATGGCCCTCTTTTTTCATTAGTTCTGCCATAAAATCAACAAGTAGCCCTAATTCATCCCGTACAAATCGAAATGTTTTCTTATCATCAGCATCTCGTTGTATGTACCTGCCGTGCCTTACCGCTAGCCTGTCCCTGAGTTTTGGCGGACGATATTTCGTTACCGTTATATTATCCATCGTATTTAAAATTGATTCAAGCCTCGAAATTTGCTCTTGATTATCACACATAAGCAAAAGACCGCGCCTTGCATTATCCACACCATTAATTGTGACGATATTAATACCAAGCATACCGATTAACGAAGAAACGTCACCAAGCAAGCCAGGTCGGTTTTTATGTATTTCATATTCAAAATACCATTCAATCATCCAAGACCACTCCCCCCTTGCTTACTTTACACCTACGTACTATATTATATGATTTCACCCTAATAGGGAAGTTAAAAGTACAATGAAATCAATGGATTTTCCACATAAAAAAAAGAGAGGAGAATCTCCTCTCTTTTTTTCAGAGTGTTGAAAAACAACTCTGTCAATACGATTTTTTAAAAAAACCTTTAAAAATGTCTCCTTTTCTAGAATAATAAAAAGAAAGGAGGCGTTTTCATGTTTTATAATCAAAAAAATCTTGAG
>NZ_JAKUFV010000009.1:0-150904 GCF_022663595.1 Bacillus cereus group sp. BfR-BA-01360 | reverse complement strand
TGGCATAAGCCACGCCCTATCCGAAGGCGATTCATCACCCACCTACTCATTGGGCTATGCCCTGCACGTTCCTTGAGGTGGGTGTCTTCTCTCCTAAAAAGATAAAGTCTTACTCCCTTAAAATAATAGGATAAATGGTTCAACACATAGAGTAGCAATTTTCTCTACATTTCTAGCTTATGAAGCTAAACCAAACAATTTATGAATAAACTGTTTTTGATTTTGAACAGACTTGTCCAGTAAAACAAGTTGTCCTTTTTTCATCATATGCATGGCTTCCACACCACTCAATATAGAATTTGCTGTTTTAAATGACTTGAATCCTAACATAGAGCGAACTCGCCTTTTCATAAACCGGTGATCTTGTTCCACTATATTATCAAGATACTTTACTTGTTTAATTTGGATTCCTTCTGGCATCTTTTTTTCTTCTTTTAACTCCTCAATTGCTACTGGATAAGCTGGATTCTTATCCACCGTAATGACACGAGAAATGGACACATGCGAAAAAGCCAAGACCTTTTTGAAAAAACGCTTGGCTGATTGGGTATTTCTATTTTTACTTAAGTAAAAATCAATCGTGTTTCCTTCTGAATCGACTGCACGGTATAAATACATCCATTTCCCTTTTACCTTAATATAGGTTTCATCGACTCTCCATGAATTATTTGTTGCTTTAAGATGATGTCGTACTTTCTCCTCTAATTGAGGTTCATATTGATGAACCCAGTGCATAATCGTTTTGTGAGCAATGGATAAACCTCTTTCTTCCATCATTTTCACTAGGTTCCAAGAGCTCAAATTGTACCGTAGATACTACCTTACTGTTAATAAGACGAGTTCAGACTGATAATGCTTCCATTTGAACAAATTTTCCTTTTCCATACTGGTCACGCACCTTTTCTAGAGTAGTACTATTAGTATGTCCTAATTCAAGAGATTTTTTGAACCAGAACCAGATACATTGTCCTCTATCACAAACTAGTTATATATTCATGTTATTTTTCAAGCACCTGTGTCACGGTTATGGAAAATGAGTGTATATCTTTCATTTGTATATATATGAAAAGAAAAGGCCAAAACTGCCCCTTTCTTTTACGCACTATTTTTAATTGTTTCCAGCGTCGTTTTATCTGTCGCTTTAACAAGCTTCATCAATAATTCTTTTGCCGCCGCATAATCATCAACATGTAAAATTGAAGCGTGTGTATGAATATAACGAGCACAAACACCGATTACTGCTGATGGAATACCGGAGTTGCTTGTATGTACACGTCCTGCATCTGTACCACCTTGTGAAATAAAATATTGATACGGAATATTATGTGTTTCTGCTGTATCTAAAATAAATTCACGCATCCCGCGATGTGTTACCATTGTGCGGTCATAAATACGAAGAAGCGCCCCTTTTCCTAATTGTCCGAACTGCTCTTTATCACCAGATGCATCATTCGCTGGACTTGCATCAAGCGCATAGAAAATATCCGGCTGAATCATATTCGCAGCTGTTTGTGCACCACGAAGTCCTACTTCTTCTTGAACAGTTGCACCAGAATATAATATATTTGGCAAAGTTTCATCCTTTAATTCTTTTAATAATTCAATTGCCAAACCACAACCATAACGGTTGTCCCAAGCTTTCGCCATAATTTTCTTCTCATTTGCCATCGGTGTAAACGGACAAATTGGAACAATTTGTTGCCCTGGTTTCACACCGATTTCAAGTGCTTCTTCATAGCTGTCAGCACCAATATCAATTAACATATTCTTAATATCCATTGGTTTTGCACGCTGCGCGTCACTTAATAAATGCGGTGGAATAGAACCAATTACCCCAACAATAGGACCATTTTTTGTCATAATCTGTACACGCTGAGCTAGTAATACTTGACTCCACCAACCACCTAATGTTTGAAAACGAATCATCCCGTTTTCCGTAATTTGTGTTACCATGAAGCCAACTTCATCCATATGACCTGCTACCAGTACACGAGGACCACTCTCGTCTCCTTTTTTCAGACCAAATATACTGCCTAAACCATCCTGCACAATCTCATCTGCATATTTGCTTAATTCTTGCTTCATAAAGCGACGTACATCATGCTCAAATCCTGATGCTCCTTGTAGTTCTGTTAATGTACGAAATAGCTCTAATGTCTCTTTATTCATGAAGTTCCCTTCTTTCAACCCTTAGTAGAATACCTTATTCATTGTAACGAAATTTTCAAAATGTTTCTAGTTTCTTCTTTTTTCATTAGAATTGAATTATAATTATCATTGATACACTATTTTATAGAATTGAGGTGAGTATATGAACTGGAAAGGTTTAATAGCTGGTCTTGGCGTTGGTTTTGCAGCTGGTTATCTTGTTGCAAATAAAGTTCAAGAACAGTCCCATATCTCTTCCGAAAAAGCATTGAAAATGGTGAAGCAAGCATTACGTCATAAAGGTGAAGTTACTGGCTCTTGGGTACATATGGTTCCGGAGACGTTTGAAAAATATGATGTCGCATACGAAGTGTATCGCGGTGGTCTCACAACCATTTTAAACGATATACAAGAACGATTTGAATTTTTAGTAGATGCGAAAACAGGTACAATTTTAGAAGTCACTGCTGCTTAAGTATGTGATGAAATTTTATCATTTTTTCATGATAAAAAAGAGAGGATCCGATGAAAAGACTTTGTCCCCCCTCTCTTTTCTACTCTATTTATGCTTCAATACTCTCCTTTCTTTCTAACTTTTGAACAATTTTTCCTTCTTCATCCCATTTCACAGCGCGATAATAGGCATCATGATAGAAAGTAAACCAAGCATTTCTCTCCGTTCCATACTTCATCCATTTTTGTTTCTGTTCAATCGACGTCATCGGATAATCATCATACGCCATGACCCAAAGGACATTTTGATGCGCGTGAGTTGGTAATAAATCCGCTAAATGAAGCATCATCTCTCCCATACTTTCTAAGACAATGACAGCATGACCATCACTATGTCCGCCAGTGTGAATCATTTGTATCTCACTTGTAATTTGGATTTTTTCTTTAAAAGTAACGACTTGCCTTGCGATGGGCTCCCAATTTTCCTTCCAATATGTATTTCTCGATCTTATATTTGGATTTCTCATTTCATTCCATTCTATATCTGAAACATAAATTTTAGCGTTTGGAAACATTGAAACAAGCTGTCCGTTTTCCCACTTTGTCAGCCCAGATGCATGGTCAAAATGAAGGTGCGTCATTAAAATATAATGAATATCTTCCGGATACAGCCCGGTACTTACTAACGATTCATGAACAGATGACTCTTCTGTTACCCCTTGATTTCGCTTCATTTTTTCACTCATTTTTTCGTTTCCAATTCCTGAATCAATCAGAACATTCCCTTCTTTCGTTTGCACAAGTAACGGATCTGTTCGTAAATAAATTTGATTTGCTTCATTATAATCATATTTGCGAGACCAAAGCACTTTCGGGACGACTCCAAACATTGCCCCGCCATCTAAATGAGTATTTCCGCCACGCAACCACGTTACTTTTATATTTCCAATTCGTAAAACTTCCATTGCACTGCCTCCTTTTCTAATATCATTTTAACACAAAATTCAGACTTTTTTATTCTAAAAAAACCTGTGCTTTACTGCACAGGCTCCGTACGATATTTTGCTTCTACTCGATAAATACGATGACCTTTACTAGAGAACTTTTCTTCATACTCTGTCATAATATTTCCTTCAAAGTCACTATTATGAAGGTCGAGACTTAAGAATGTAAATACCATCCCATATTCAGCCATACTCATAAGAGAGTATTCGAATAGAGCTTGGTTATCTGTTTTAAAGTGAATTTCTCCATCTTTTACTAACACTTCTTCATAATTACGTAAAAATGTTTTATATGTTAAACGGCGCTTTGCATGCCGTTTCTTCGGCCATGGATCGGAGAAATTTAAATATACTCGGTCAATTTCACCTTTTGTAAAGAAAACTGTTAAATCTTCTGCATCCTTATTAATTAACTTTAAATTTGGTAATTCTTTTTCAATTAACTTATCAAGAGCATCTACAATGACACTCGTAAACTTTTCAATTCCGATGTAGTTAATATCCGGGTTTGCTTTTGCCATTTCATAAACAAAACGTCCGCGTCCTGTCCCTACTTCAATATGAATAGGATGATCATTTCCAAAAAGTTCTTTCCAGTTGCCGCGATGTTCCTCAGGGTTTCCAATTACAAATTGTGAATATTCTTTAATGCGATCCATTGCATACGGTTTATGTCTTAAACGCATAGATGTTTCCCTCTCTTTATTAGACTATTTTTTCCTTCTTTCTTTTCTCAGTAGACTGTCAAATAAAAAACCAAGTACGTACGAGCACTCGGTCCGTTTCTTTCAAGTATAAGATGTGCCATTTTGACAAAAACTATATAGAGCATAAACGAAACAGTGCTTTCTTTAATTTGTTCAAATAAGAACAACAATCGAAAGGATGGTCCGATCATGCCGATTAATCAACAGCATCAGTTAGAAATTTTAAAAGATATTTTAATCAATCATCAAAATGATTGCTGCGGAACAGTTGCAGAGTGTGAACAGTTAGAACGTCTCATTCAATCATTGCTTGCAAATGACAACATCAGCGCAGATGCAAAAGCAATATTAAACGATGTATATTATTATAGTCAATCGGGTAAATATTCTTCTGATTTGGACAATCATATTTCCAATAATCAAGCACAACTTACTGAGTGGATTGCTGGAATGGACAATTTTTCTTAACTCTTTACTATTCAGCAAGTAGTTGCTGTAAATATTGATGCCAATATTCAGCTTCTGCTTGCTGCTTTTTTGCTATATGCCATTGAATAGATAAAATAGTTTGTGCTACTACATACCACTTCATACGTCGAAGTAACGAATCCGTCTTTTCAATGCCGTAGTAGGCTAACCATTCATCCCATTGTTCGCGCGGCACATACCAATATAATAGCATGCCAAGATCGAGAGCAGGATCTGCAATAACAGCCCCATCCCAATCAATTAAGAATAACTCATCTTCATCCGATAATAGCCAATTATTATGATTCACATCACAATGACATACGACAAACTCATCGTATTCAATATCATATAATGAGGCTTTCAAATATTGAAGCCCCGCTTTAATTGTTTGGCTTTCCTTTATATCTCCTCTTAAAACAAAATACAATTGCTGCAATAACTCCTGCGCATGAAGCGGCTGTTTCCCAAGCCGTTGGATCATCTGCACAAGCGCTTTGGAGGAATGTATTTTCTTTAAAAGTTTTGCAACACGTTCCAATTTCATATCCTCTGGCTCTAACTTTTTCCCTGATAGCCACTTTTGAGCTGAAATTACATCACCATTCGTTATCCTTCTTGTCCAAAGTAATTTTGGAACAATTCCCTCTGCTGATAATACCGCTAAAAAGGGCGATGTATTCCGCTTTAAAAACAGCTTTTGTTGTCCATTTTGTGCAATATACGCATCGCCTGTTACTCCACCAGCCGGTATAAGACTCCACTCTTTTCCTAATAATTGTTCCAACCATTCCATATCCATTACCCGTTAACAAATCCTTATCTTTTATAATTATGAAAAGAAAATCCGCAACATCTTAACATGTCGTGGATTCATATATTGTACTGTAGTTGAATGCAAGAAAAAGAAAACTTGGCATGAGCCAAGATACGGACAAACCGTTTATTCTTTTACTTTATTTTACAAAACCTATATAAGAATGACAACTTATTCAAATCGTCACCTTTGTCAATTCTACATTTATTACATTCTCATCGTCAAGTAGCGATTTGTCACATTTTCACCAATATATACGTGCTAATAGGTGCCATTTGCAGTTCCCTTCCTTCAAATGAAGAAATTGCTTGTGCTTTTGCTTCATTCTCGTTTGCAAATACGTGCCATGTTTCTTGTTTTGGGAGTATAACTGTTTCTATTTGTAGACCATTATGAAATAAAACGATAATTTCTTTCCATGGTCCAAATGATTCTACTTTTTGTAAATGATAAGCAATGACAGAAGAAGGTGTTGGAAAGAATTTCATATGCTTTTGAATTAAGTCGGCTGATTGAAAACGAAATGCACCATGTTCTTTCCTGATTGCGATTAATCCTTTTATATAATCAACAGTCACCAATTCTTTCTCTTTTTGAGTCCAATCCATTTGATTAATCTCATCCGGAGCATTATAACTGTTTTCATTCCCTTTTTTGGAACGATAAAATTCTTGCCCTGCGTGTAAAAACGGAATCCCTTGTGAGAAAAGAACCATCGCTGTCGCTAAACGATGACGACGCTTTAAAATCACTTCCGCTTCTTGATTACTGCGTACGAGTTTATCCCACATCGTCATATTATCATGACATTCCACATAGTTTACACTTTGAGTCGGTTCCAAAAAAAGACCTTGTTCTTTTACACTGGACAAACTCCCTTGTAGTACATATTGCAAGTCACTTTCTCCTACTTGTCCTCCAAATGCAAAACCTCTTTTCCTTACGTCAAAAGTGCTCCCTTTTATCCAATCACGAAATTGATCATTAAATTGTGCAATATGCGGAAGTTTACTAGCATTACGTAACATCGCTTTTTCTTCTGCTGCAAGCGGTGTTTCTAAATCCCAACCCTCTCCTAACAAGATTGCATCTTGTTTCTTTTTTCGCACTTCCTGTTCAATTTGATTCATCGTTTCTACATCTAAAATTCCCATTAAATCAAAACGAAACCCGTCAACATTATATTCAGTTAACCAATATAAAACAGAATCTACAATAAATTTCCTCATCATTTTCCGCTCAGATGCTAAGTCATTTCCAACTCCAGTTCCATTTGACGGCATTCCATTTTTATCGTGTCGAAAATAATAACCTGGTACAAGCTTTTCAAACGATGATGTTTCTCTTTTATATACATGATTGTATACAACATCAATAATTACGCGAATCCCATGCTTATGAAATGTTTCAATTAATTGTTTACACTCTAACATGCGATTATATGGATCAGACGGATTTGTTGCATACACTCCTGTCGGAACATTGTAATACAGAGGATTATATCCCCAATTATATGCAGCAAAGGGAGTCATCTCATCTACACCTGCAAAATGATGTAATGGCAATATTTCAACATGCGTAACACCTAAATCTTTCACATGAGCTAAAGCCGTTAGCGTTCCATGTTTCCCTTTTGTATTTTCTTCCATAAGCCCTTTATACATCCCTTTTCTCTTTACACCACTATTTGGATGCATAGTCATATCGCGAATATGCATTTCATACAGTATGGCATCTACAGAAGAAGGGAACTTAGGCAATGTATATTTTGTGACAGAGACTTTTTCCATATTGATAACAATTCCATATTGTCCATTTTCCGATACCGACTTTGCATATGGATCCACCGCTTCATTCCATACTAAGTTAATACAAACGAGAAATGTATACTGCGCTCCTTCCAAGTCTTCTTGGAGAATACAAGACCAAACTCCCTTATCTCCTCGTTTCATTTCATAATCTGTATACTCTTCATTCTCTCTATAAATTCGAACCTTAGCAAATCTCGCTGTTGGAGCCCATACTTTAAAAACCGTTTCTTCCTTTTTATAATTTGCTCCTAAATCTGTACCTTCGTAAAAATATGTTTCATCAAAAGCAGCTGTGCGAATCACAGCTCCAATTTGCAAATCCGTTTCTATATCCCGTTCATCCCGCACTGTATAATATTTCCCTACATCTAATACCTCCTCTGTATAACATTCATATTTCGTTGCATTAGGAAGTAAGGTCGTTTTAACAATGGAGAGTTCTCTCATTTCATTTTCTTCCTTTAAGGAAAAAGTCTGGCTTGTTCCATATGTGTAGGGGAGTAAAATTGTAATCTTATTCATTTCATCTAAATACGCTTCAAACGGACGTGCTACTCTCAACATAAAAAATCACCATCATTCTCCAAATTAAAGATTCATCTATTGAGTAATCCTGCATACACCAATTTATTCATTTCTATAAGTATATTCACCGGCAAAAAAAACGTTTTCATGCATTACATTTCTGCAACTTTATTTCTGTAACAGGGTGATATTTAGGCGTATCTTTCATATTCGATCTATATAGTGTCACAGTATCTACTGGAAATGATACTGGTTTTAATTCCTTTATATCCTCTATATGAAACATCGCCTCTCCGATCCATTTACGCGCAATAGTAATATGCGGGTGAAAGGGCCGCGTTTCAAGTGAAAAACCACTCCGTTCACAAATGCTATGCACTTTCTTTTGTAAATGAAGTAATGCTTTACTTTCTTCTAATCCAGCCCAAAATATGCGTGGACGTTCTGGGGGACCAAAGGTAGAAAACCCTTGTAATAAAAGTGAAAATTCCTGTTCATTTTTAAGAAGATGCAATCCCTCTTTTATCTCTTGTAACTGCTCTTGCGTTGCACTGCCTAAAAAGGCAAGTGTAATATGATAGTCTTCTTTATGTACCCATGAGCGAAATGGTAACGTATCGTTCATTTCTTCCTTATAATTTGCCAATCGTTCTTTTATATCATGCGGTAATGTAATTGCTATAAAATAATGTGGTACCATATCGTATCTTCCCCCTTTGTATTATTGTTTCTCTTCTTTCCTATCTCATTCAATCATGAAAAAGAAGCCCGCCCTTCAAATGAAGGGCGGTTACTTCGTAAGACTACAACTTGTTTTATTTTGCCAATTCATAAATAGCTTGTGCGTAAATGGCTGTTGCTTTTAATAAATCTTCAATTTCAATATACTCATCTTTTTGATGGGCTAGATCTTCTTTTCCAGGGAATAACGGCCCAAACGCTACACCAGCTTTCAATGCACGGGCATATGTACCGCCACCAATCGCTAATAGTTCAGCTTTTTCTCCTGTTTGTTCTTCATATACGCGCTGTAATGTACGAATTAATACATGATTTTTATCAACATGATGCGGATGAGAATTCGAATAATCTGCTACTTTGAATCCTTTTGTACGTACATATTCTTTTAATCGATCAATTGTCTCTTCAAATTGGGTTGTGACAGGATAACGTATATTTACTCCTAACGTCCCGCCTTCTTCTGTAAACGAAAAACGACCGACGTTCACTGTTAAAGGTCCGCTAATTTCATCTTCATAGGCAATTCCTGCTTTTTCTCCCCGTGTATCATCGATAAATGTTTCTGCAATAAAAGCAATAAAAGCAGCTCCTTTTTCAGCAAGTTCTATCGTTTGTAAAAATTGAGCTAGTAACAACCCTGCATTCTCTCCTTTTTCAGGAGTAGAACCGTGAGCTGATACGCCCTCTATTTGTAATGTGACAATATTTCCTTCAATCGACTTTTTACCCAGTTTCTGAACCGATTGTAAATATTGTTCATACTCTTCTACAAGTATACTCCCTGTTTCAGTCTTAATTTTCGCTTCAGCAAAATCAGGTACCATATTTAAACGGCGACCAGCCAAGAATGAAATCAGCTCATACTCTCCTCCTTTTGCTTTCTCAACATTTTGTACAATTTGTATATCAGAAATTCCTTTTTCAGCATTAATAATTGGGAAATCCGCATCTGGCACAAAACTAATGGTTGGCATTTCTTCCTTCTTAAAATAATGTTCTACACATTGCCAATTGCTTTCTTCATCTGTTCCTAAAATCATACGAACACGCTTAGAAAGCGGTAATCCTAGCTCTTTCACAATTTTCATTGCATAGTAAGCTGCCATTGTTGGGCCCTTATCATCCATTGCCCCACGTGCAAAAATCTTACCATCACAAATATCAGCGCTATACGCAGGGATTGTCCATCCATCACCTTCCGGCACAACATCAACATGACATAAAATACCAACTAACTCTTCTCCTTGTCCCATTTCCAGATGACCTGCGTACCCTTCTATATTTTTCGAAGTAAATCCTTCTTCTTCCCCTTTATGTAACATGAAAGATAGTGCCTTCGCTATACCTTCACCAAACGGCGCGCCCTCTCTCGCACTTTCTTCATCTAGAACACTTTTGATTTGCAAGAATTGCTGCGTATCACGAATTAAGTCATTCTTGCGTTTCTCAACTTCTTTCATCCAATAAATTGCCGACATGACGTCTTCACCTTCTTCTCTATTCTTTCTTTCATCATAGCAAACACAAATCTCTTATATCAATAAAGAGAGAACAAATAACAAATAATTGTAATTTTTTAGATATTTCTTATTAGTTTTTCTTTTATTTTTCTAAAAAAATTTGCAGGAATTTGACGTTTTACGTAGAAAGTTACTCGTAGTTGACTACAGAGATATAGAATGTCAACTACCAATATTTTTCTATTTTATTATTTGTTAAACTTTTGTAAAATTTAAGTAAGTTAAAGCATGAATTTTGTCATTTGGAGTACAATGGTGGTAACGACCTTCTTTCCTGAATGGGGTCAAAAAAACTAGTAGAGGAGTGGTTTTCTCTTGAAACCTACAACTACTCGTATGCTAACACGCATTAAATCGATTTATATGTACATCAATGAAAATGGTACGGTAACGACGAAAGACCTTGTAGATGAGTTCGGGATTACACCGCGAACTATACAACGCGATCTGAACGTGTTGCAGTTTAATGAACTCGTGTATAGCCCTTGCCGCGGTAAGTGGACAACGACAGGAAAGAAAGTGAGAATGACCTCATAACGAAAACAATTATATGTAAAATAAATACCCCTTTCGAAATGAATAGAAAGGGGTTCTTTCTGCACCTTGAAATCGGTATCACTCTTAATTCTCGTGTTGCACTTGATACATTTTTAACATTTCAACCTCTTCATCTGTCAACTCACGGTATTGCCCAAGTTCTAATTCCTCATCTAACGTTAAAGGTCCCATCTCTACTCTCTTCAAGTAGACGACTTTTTTCCCAACAGCTTCAAACATACGCTTTACCTGATGGAATTTACCTTCTGTAATTACAAGCTCAATTTCAGATATATCATCACTGTTTAAAATGGTCAGTTCGCCAGGTTTTGTTTCATAGCCATCATCTAGAACAACACCTTTTGCAAAATCTTCCACATCTTTTTCTGTAACTACACCTTCTATATGTGCATAATATTTTTTTGGCACATGCTTTTTCGGTGATAGAAGCTGATGCGTCAACTTTCCGTCATTTGTTAATAGCAGCAAACCTTCTGTATCAATATCAAGTCTTCCAACAGGAAATGGATTAAAGATTGCATCTTCAAATTCCAGTAGATCAACAACTGTTTCATGATGATCGTCTTCTGTTGCAGAAATGACTCCTTGTGGTTTATGCATCATTAAATAAACAAACTCTTTATATTCAACAACTTCACCATAAATTGTTACTTCTTGCTTTTCTATATTCACATGAAACTTTGCATCTTTGACTGGTTTTCCATCAATCCTTACAACGCCGTCTTTCAATAATTTTTTTACTTCTTTTCTACTTCCATATCCCATATTTGCTAATAATTTATCTAATCTCATTCAATCACCTTCTTTATTGAAAAGGGACGCTACTTACGCCCCTTTTGATTTCATTTTTATTTTTAATTTACTGCCAAGTTTACGTTGAATCTTTTCTAATGCTTCTCCGCCAAATACTCTTTCAAGTACACCTGTACGAATTGCTAAATATCCATAAACAAGGCCGCCAATACATGCACAAATTATAGTAATAATAAGCGCACCCATACGACTTTCAGATGAGATAATCAAGGAGAGAATTCCTTGTGATAGTTTCACAACAACAACCATCACAAGAGTTAACACTGCAATTTGAAACGTTCTTTTATAGACAACGTCAAATGAGTAATGTGCATATCTTCGAATTTGTTTGTTCGTATACCAAATGGAAGCTAAGAATCCTACACCTGTTGCTAAAATAGCACCAACGGTTCCGAAGTAGCGAATAAAAATGACATTGCATAAAAACTTCAAGATAACCCCCATCACAAGAGCAATAATCGCATGTTTTTGCTGGTTAATCCCTTGTAAAATTGCTGCCGTTACTGTAAATAAGGCAAAAAGTAATGCAACTGGTGCGTACCACATTAACACTTGTCCACCAAGCGGATCTGCCTCATAAAATGCAGTGTAAATTGGATATGCCAATACCGAAATCCCCACAACTGCTGGTAATGTCAAAAACATGTTTGCTTGAAATGTTTGTGTAATCTGTAATTTTAAATAGCGGAATTGTTTTTCCGTAAATGATTTCGTGATCGCCGGCACAAGCGTTAAGCTAAAAGCTGTCGCAAGTGAAACAGGAATCATAATTAATTTGTGCGTCCACATTGTAAAAATCCCAAGTGCTCGCTCTGCAATATCCCCTTGTCCAATTGCCTGCATAATCGCATTAAATGTCAATGTATCAATTTGTTGATATAAAGGAATTGTTAGTCCAATTACGACATATGGAATCGCATAAGCAAATAACTCTTTAAACAATTGAAGCGTACTTACAGTTGATTCCGTCACTGTTTGTTCGATTAAATATTGATCAAGATGTTTTTTACGTTTCAACCAGTACCATATTAATACACCAAGCGCTCCAACAGCAGAAACAAATGCTGCAAAAGTCGCTACACCAACCGCTGTCGCCACAGATCCACCTATTATTTTAATAACAATGAAACTACCCACTAATAAGAAAACGATGCGGATAATCTGTTCAATAATTTGCGAAATTGTCGTTGGGCCCATTGATTGATGCCCTTGAAAATAACCACGAATTAAACTTGCTGCTGGTACAACAATAAGTGCAAAACTTACAAGACGAATAATCGTTGTAACCTCTTCTACACTACTGTGTATACTTTGTTTACCAAGCATTGCTTCGGCAAATAAAGGTGCACTTATATAAAGAACCAAGAACGAAAGCAGACCTGTTACGATCATCATAACCATTCCCGAGCGGAACATTCGTCTACTTGTTTTATAATCGCCAAGCGCATTGTATTTGGAAACAAATTTTGAAACTGCAAGCGGCACCCCTGCCGTTGCGATACTTAAAAAGATTGTATATGGAATGTATCCATATGTATAAAGCGTTCCGCCTTCTGTGCCTACTAATGCATGAAATGGAAAGACATAAATCATGCCTAAGAACTTTACAAGAAATGTTCCTAACGTCACAATAAGCGTTCCGCGCAGAAATTTTGAATCGGACATAAATAAATCCTCCTACATATGATAACGCTGAACTCTAACCTTTGTATTGTACCACAATCTTCGTTGAAACATCATCTCACTGTATTTTTCTTTTCTATAAAAACATGCTATTCTTTTAGGCAGGAACTGTAGAAAATGAGGTCGATTATTATGCATTATGATGTTATTGTCATCGGAGGAGGCCCTTCCGGACTGATGGCAGCAATTGGTGCTGCTGAAGAAGGCGCACGCGTCTTACTTCTTGATAAAGGAAATAAATTAGGACGCAAACTTGCAATTTCTGGCGGTGGACGTTGCAATGTAACAAACCGTTTGCCACTTGATGAAATTGTTCAGCATATTCCAGGAAACGGACGCTTTTTATATAGCGCTTTTTCTATCTTTAACAATGAAGATATTATTACATTCTTCGAGAATCTTGGCGTCAAACTGAAAGAAGAAGATCACGGACGCATGTTCCCTGCCTCTAATAAGGCGCAGTCTGTTGTCGATGCTTTATTAACACGATTAAAAGAATTAGGTGTGAAAACTCGTACAAATACACCTGTTGAAACCGTTGAGTATGAAAATGGTCAAACGAAAGCTGTCGTTTTGAAAACAGGAGAAATTCTAGAAACAAACCATGTTGTTATTGCCGTGGGCGGGAAATCTGTTCCTCATACCGGCTCAACTGGAGATGGGTACGCTTGGGCCAATAAAGCAGGACATACTATTACGGAACTCTTTCCAACAGAAGTGCCTATTCTTTCAAATGAACCATTCATTCAGAATCGTACGCTGCAAGGTCTTGCACTTCGCGATGTCAACCTTAGCGTTTTAAATCCGAAAGGAAAGATAATTATCTCTCATAAAATGGATATGTTATTTACACATTTCGGCATTTCTGGACCGGCCGCTCTTCGCTGTAGCCAGTTTGTTGTAAAAGCAATGAAAAAATTTAAAACAAATAACATTCAAATGAGCATCGATGCATTACCTGATGAAAATAATGAACAACTCTTCCAGCGCATGATGAAACAAATTAAGGAAGAACCGAAAAAGAGCATCAAAAATGTGCTAAAAGGCTATGTACCAGAACGATACTTCTTATTTTTATTAGAGCGCAATGAAATTGATGGGAGTCAGCAAGCAGGACAAGTATCTCACGAAAAAATCCGAGCACTTGCAAAAGATTTTAAAGAGTTCACCTTTGCAGTAAATGGGACGCAGCCTATTGAAAAAGCATTTGTGACAGGCGGTGGTGTTTCCGTTAAAGAAATTTATCCAAAAGAAATGGCTTCAAAATTAATGAACGGTCTCTATTTTTGCGGAGAAATTCTTGATATTCACGGCTATACAGGTGGCTACAATATTACATCTGCCCTCGTTACCGGTCGAATTGCTGGAATGACAGCAGGACAACGCGCCATTCTAGAAAGAAACGCTCATTAAGGACGCCGCCTTTTGCCATAAAGTATCGGTACACGGATATCCTTTGCCAAAAATCACAATCACCTAGCTCTCTTCAACAAAAAAGAAACAGACTTCCTGTTTCTTTTTTGTTGCTTTCTATAGCTTAGTACCTTTATATTTTATAATGTTGAATAATTGAAACAGAGGGGAAAACATATGAGAAAAAAAGTCATGATATCTTTAATGTTAATGACGTTTCTTTCCGCTGTGGAAGGAACGATTGTCAGTACAGCGATCCCTCGCATAACAAGCGACTTATCCGGCGTCGAACTTGTTAGCTGGGTATATGCCATTTATATGTTAGCAACAGCAGTTTCCACGCCAATTTACGGAAAGCTAGCAGATTTATTTGGTAGAAAAAAAGTACTTCTTATTGGTGCAACAATTTTCTTAATCGGTTCTGCGCTTTGCGGAGTTGTTACATCAATGGAACAATTAATTATTTTTCGTGCACTTCAAGGTATCGGAGCTGGCGCTGTTATGCCAATTACGATGACAATTATTGGAGACTTATATAGTGAGGCAAAGGAGCGTGCAAAAGCACAAGGTTGGATGAGTGCTGTTTGGGGTGTTTCTGGTGTTGTTGGGCCATTAGTGGGCGGCTTTTTAGTGGATTCCCTTTCGTGGCGCTATATTTTCTTCTTAAATGTGCCATTTGGAATTCTTGCCTGCTTCATGATTGTAATTTCCTACAAAGAATCTGTTCAATCAGCAAAACATCATATCGATTACACTGGGGCAACGATTTTTTCACTAGGTACAATCGCTTTACTATACGCACTTTTAACAGGAAGCAGTAAGCAAAACTGGGGAGATATCACGATTATTGGCCTACTAATCGGTGCCGCTATTGCATTTATTCTTTTCTTATTTATTGAAAAGAAATCTCCTGAACCATTAATTCCTTTAACACTTTTTTCGAACCGCACATTATCAACGGTGAACCTATTAACACTTATTGCAGGTGCAATGATTATTAGTATTACGATGTACCTTCCGATTTGGAGCCAAGGTGTATTAGGCAAAAATGCAACAGAAGCTGGACTTATTTTAATGCCAATTCCTGTTTTATGGACGTTTGGTTCCATTTTCTCTGGCAATTTAGTTGGTAAGTTACAAACGAAACAAATTATTTTAATTGGAGCTAGCATCTTATCCGTTGCTACATTCCTATTATTTACGTTATCAACTCATTCACCATCATTTCTTATTTATATAGCGGTAGGACTGTTCGGTTTAGGAATGGGACTTATTACACCGATTTATATGGTCACAATCCAAGCAGCCGTTCCTGCTCATACACGAGGTACAGCAGTTGGTTTAAATACATTTATCAATACATTCAGCCAAACATTAGGAGCTGCGATCTTTGGAACTATTTTTAATACTATGATCCATAAACAAGGAATCCAAAATGTTAATCTCGTCTCAGGCGGACACGGCGGAGCAACAAATATAGTAACAAAGTCACAGGAAGCACTAGCTTCTAGTGTACACGTTATTTATATGAGCACTTTCATATTAGCGGTGTTTACATTCATTATTGGTTGGCTTCTATTAAAGCCAGCTCCGCAAACAAGTAAATAATAAAGCGAGGATGACCTTCTGCGGTCATCCTCTTTTTACTGAAAGTACCCTATTACTCTTCATTTTCAACTATATATTTCAGCATGGACAATTTGTTATTCCAAAATTGTTCATAATACGAGGGCCATTCGCGTATTTCAGCTAACGGTTCCGGATGCAAACAATATATTTTTTCTCGTCCGCTCTTTCTCCCGCTTACTAAATTTGCCTCTGAAAGAATATGAAGCTGCTTTACCACAGCTGTTCGGCTTATCGAAAAGTGAGCAGTTATTTTCGAAATTGACAATTCTTCCTCAGTTAGTAAACGAAGGACTTCTCGGCGTGTTGGGTCAACAATCGCTTGAAATACATCATATTTTGCCGCTGCGGAAGACATTTATCCCTCAACAACTTTTTTCAGTTTTTCATTTACAATCGCTACCCAGCCACCAGCCATTCTATCACGAATAACAGATACTTTTTCATTTGCTTTCGCAATTGTCTCCTCAGGTTGTTTCCATCCACTATGAATAAGAGTAAATTCTGTTTTATCTCCTAAGTCTTTCAATATAAATGAAACGATCCAACCATCTGTATCCCATGAAAAAACGACACGATTCGGTTCATCAATTTCTAATACTTTACACGGTGATGGCCCAAAAGGCGACTGTACATAAAACTCATGTCCCACCTTTGGTTCAAAGTTATTTGGCATAAACCAAGAGGCAATCCCTTCAGCAGTGGATACTTTATCCCATACTTTTTGAATTGGTGCATGAAAAATAGCGGTCTGTACAATATCTTGTACCATATCTTTTTGTTTCATTTTCTCTCTCCTTTATTTCACTTCAAAACGTAACACTTTTTCGTTTCATTTTTGTACAATATAACACCTTTTAGGGGCACGGCAACGATTCCTTCTTTTTGGGGCCACTCATACCCAAAATTAGAATTCAAAGGGTATATGCCTCTGTTCAAATCGTTTTAATTATATTAACTTAAAAAACAAATAAAAAGACATCTTTTGTGCCTTTAATTTAGTTACCCAATGAAAATTCCTAATTAGATCTAGATTCCATTAGAAATTCTAAGAGTAATTTTTTTAATTCATATTATATTTATAACAAATTTATAAATTTTTAACTAAAAAGACAACAATATTATGTAAAATATGTATACTCCATACAATCCAAAATGCTGAAATTTTAGTATGTCCATTTTCTTTTTTCTTTGTATAAGTCCAATAAGAGTATGCAAATACCCATCCCATAATTCCAGCATATAACATATAAGTATAACCAAAACTATGGCTCAATCCAAATATACAAGCTGAAATAAAGATAATTGATTTGTTATATTTTTCAATACCAGGGATTAATTTCAAAATCCAAAATATAAACATTTGATATAGAACTGTTTCTAATAAAGGTGCAATGATTATACCATCCACTATTTGAATCGATAAACCTTCATCTTCAATAGAATTTTGTTGTATGCCACCTGGTATAAAGCTGGTTGGCATTGGTAACAAGAAAGATGCAAGAGTCATGATTAGAATAAACCATAGTGGTTTTAAATGGTATAAATAATGTTGTATCTTCTGGATCATTGATATACTCTCCTATTGTACATTTATAAATATACTATCTATTAATTTTTATAAGACAGTTTGTAAATCTAAGTACGACAGTTCCTCTCGAAACGCTTCGTAGGCCGTTTTCCACTGTAAACATTTTCTGGGTCTATGATTTATAAGAAGTAGTGCTTGATTCAATTGTTCTTGTGAAACAAGGCTCAAATTTGTTTTTTTCGGATAAAACTCCCGTAATAGGCCGTTTGTGTTTTCGTTACTTCCTCGTTGCCAGTAAGAATAGGAATCGGTAAAGAACACTGCGATTTTCAAATCTTTTTCCACTCGTTGATAACGCGAAAATTCTTTTCCTCTATCAACTGTAGCTGTTTGTAAGGCAGTGGCTGGATACATGGAAGCCATTTGTTTGATGGCGCATTCCATAGATTCCGCTGTTCGATCTGGAATCACAATCGCTTGATAATACCGTGTTTTCCGTTCTACAAAGGTCGCAAAACATCCTTTCCTTTTACCACGACTTGAAACGATCGTGTCCATTTCCCAATGACCAAATGTTTCTCGTTTCTTTACTTCAGAAGGCCGTTTTTGAATAGATTTCCCTATATTGAAACGTCCGCGAGTTTCTCTCGGTTTTTGGCGTTTCCCCTTTTGTCTTAAGACAGAAAGATCCTTTGTAAATAACTTTCCTTGATACAGCCAATTATAGATAGTTTTAAAGGATAAGATACCTTTTAGACAACCGTACTGGATTTGTTCGGGCGACCAAGTTGCATTTCATTTATCTTGAATTTGTTTCACCAGTTCTAAAGACCATTTTCCGGTTGACTTACAGTTTTTACGACGCTTCACATATTTTTCTTGTGCTTTTTCACTGTAATATTCGCCGTCTTCATGAGTATTTCTTTTCAATTCTCGTGCAATAGAAGAGTGATGACGCTTCAGAATGGCACCAATTTCTCTAGTTGAATGACCTAATTTATGAAGTGCTTCTAGTTGTCCAAGCTCATACCCGTCCTCCGTGTAATTTGTGGTGTGGTAACTTCTATTTTACACGAAACGAGGTGAGCTTTTTGTTTTTTCTAAGTGTCGCACTTAATAATACAATCCGTCATAAAAATAAAATTAAATATTTGATTTCATTTTAATTACTTCTATAAATTCTTCAATATTCTGGTTCAATATTTGTCCAAACATTATATATTCATCTTTGTAGTAAATTATTATTTTCTTATCAAAGATTTTTCTCTTTTTTTCTATGGATAAGATTTTCTCATATTTGAATTCTTCAATTAATTCATTTTTAAAATGCATGGATGCTTGTCCATAAAATATAATTCTTTTATTAGTTGCAAGCAATATTCCTGGACGTGGAGTATTATTCGTAACTATGTAACCAGTTACTGAACATGTTAAAGTAGCTAAAATATTTTCCTGATCATCTAATAATCTTTTCGCTTCTTTTAGAATTTTGTTCATATTACATTATCCTTTTTAATTTTTGTTAAAAATAGCTCTATATTTTCTTTCAATATGTTTAAATGATGGCTTAGTTCATTATTTATGTTTTTATCTTCAATTGCGGAAAATAAACGAAAAGCTTTTTGATAATTACCGATTTGGAGATATGTCATCCCTAATATTCGATATACATGATCCCCCTTAGTATTAATCGTGGAATATGGAAAGTCTATAGACTTTATATGATTCAAACAATCTTCTACAAAATAATATCTTTGTGATAAGTTGCTACTCATTTCATTTAATAACTTATAATACCAACCATCTAGACAATATGGGTATAAAGAGATTAATTTCTTTATAACAGTGTCTAGTTTATCCAACTTGTTATTTTCACTATAAATTTGGGCAAGTAAAAGTAAGGAGTATAAATGATATTGCTCTGGATTGTTATCATAATTATGATACTTCATTCCATTATTAATTATATCAATAACTTCTTTATCTCCGTAACCACCAAAATTTTTTTCACGTGCTAAAAAATAATACCCTCTAATATTATCAGGTTCGATTTGTATCATTTTTTCTTGTAATTTTATATTTCTATTTAATTTATCTTTTGTTTCTATAACCTCGGATGTGTATCCATCATGATGAATTACAAAATCTGTCATTATATGAAATAAATCCTGTCCTCTTTTGTTTATATCGTATCTCAATTCTTCATGGATGAGCCCAAAAAATTGTAGCTGATCTTTCTTTTTTAGTATTCTCTTTGTAAACTCTAATTCTGTATTATCATGATTTATTATTTTGGGACTTATTACTAATGGAGATATAGGAAAATCATAAAAAACTTGTAAGAATTCTTTCAAATCCACTTGATTTCCTAATAAAAATTCATCTGCGTCGATTTGGATTATCCAATCACCAGATGAATAGTCAACTAATGTATTTCTGCAAAAAGAAAAATCCTCTTTCCATTGTACAGTATGCAATGTTACTTCTGGAAATGACTTGATTATGATATCTCTTGTCTTATCTGTGGAACCACTATCTAAAACTATAATTTCATCTGCTAAATATTTTATACTTTCAATACATCTTGCGATACATCTTTCTTCATTTTTAGTAGAATCTTTAAATGGAATTTCAACTGTAAAATCTTATAACGCTGAAAAAGAAGTTTTTTTTCAAACAGAAAGGCGATTTGTAAATTTATTGAAGCATGTATTTAAAAGAGGATTATTATCCAATCTACAAGGTTCTATTAAAATGGGAATTGAATTAATTGGGGGTACGGTAATACTTTGGATTGGAGCCATGCAAGTATTACAAGGAAACATGACGATTGGCGAATTAATTACATACAATGCACTTCTAGCTTATTTTCTAAATCCTATTGAAAACTTAATTGGGATTCAACCTGTTATGCACTCTGCATTAGTTGCTGGAGAAAGGCTAAATGAAATATTTGACTTAGATATAGAAAAAAATGAACGGGAACAACATAAAGCATCTCCTAACCAGATATCTGGAAAAATAGAATTTTCAAATGTCACATTTCGTTATGGAGTACGTAAAAATGTGTTAAACAAATTAAATTTTTCTATTAAACCAGGCAATCAAGTAGCATTTGTAGGGGGAAAGTGGTTCAGGGAAAACAACAATCTCAAAATTATTAATGCATTATTATGAGCCTCAACAAGGTGATATATATTATGACAATTTTCATATTAAGGAGATAAATCGAACTGCTTTACGAGATCGGATTGCCTATGTTTCACAAGAATCGTTTTTCTTTAGTGGCTCTATTTATGATAATTTGAGATTTGGACTAGATCGACCGGTTACACTAGAAGAAGTCATACAAGTATCTAAACAAGCTTGTACCCATGAATTTATTAGTGAATTGCCGTTACGTTATGAGACTCGTTTAGAGGAGAATGCTTCAAATTTATCAGGAGGACAAAGACAGCGATTGGCTATTACAAGAGCATTGTTGAAAAAACCAGATATTTTAATTTTAGATGAAGCAACAAGTAATTTAGACTCTACAACAGAAAAACATATTACAGATATGTTAAAAAGACTAGGCTCTCAAGGGATAACTGTAATTATGATTGCACATCGATTAAGTACAATTCAACATGCAAATCAAATCTGTGTAATGGAAAAAGGGAGTATTATAGAACATGGTTCTCACGAAGAATTATTGTTCCAGAAGGGTGAATATTATCGTCTATGGAAAAATCAAACAGTTCATGTAGAACATATTGAAGCTGAATATTCTGCAATGAGGGGTGTTCAATATGAGTAAGATTTATAATCTTGATCAATTAACGGATAGTGTAGAGTTATTAGAAAAGACCCCCCCTCGTTTTATTACTTGGTTACTAGGAGTTCTTTTTTTGACTCTTTTAGGGTTTATAATTTGGGCTTATGTGGGTAAAGTTGATATTGTTAGTAAAGGAACAGCCATTGTACAAGGGAAATCTGATATGAGCACAATTAGAACACAAATTGTCGGTGTTATAGAAAATATTTCTGTTCATTCGGGTGATGAAGTGAAAAAAGGTGACATTTTGATTCAATTAAAAAACCAGGAATTATTAGATAAACAAAATCAATTTAAACAAATTGTTAAACAATTAGAAAAACAAAAAGAAATGTTAGAACAGTTAAGAAATAGTATTCAATCTCACAGGTTATCTTTTAATGATAGCGTTGATGAAAAAATACGTGAAGAATACAAAGCATATGAGCAAAACTATCAATCTTTACAAAATGAAAAAGAGAATGAGATACAAGAGATAGTTAATAACAAAATATCAGATGAACAAGATGAATTTTTACAAGGATTGATTGTGGAAAAAGAAAATATTCAACGAGAAATCAAATCTGTGAAAAAACAAAAAGATAAAGAACATATGTTAGATGAACAAAAACAAGCTTTAGATGATAAAATTGAATCCTTAGAATCTCAACAAACTAGTATAGATAAAAGAATAAATCAAAGAAAAATAACATTAGAAAGTGAAAGAAAAAAACTTGAAACAATAAAAGAAGGAAAACAAGAGAAAAAAAAGATTCATTAAATCAATATATACAAAACACCATTGTCTCTGTAAATCATCGCATCCAGTCTGTAGAACAAGAGATTTTTGTTAAAAAACAAGAGTTAGATGGATTGCGTAATCAAAGTCAAATGACGGTTGTGAAGGCTCAAAAAGAGGGAATTGTACAATTCTCTTCAATTCTACAGCCTGGTGATTTGATTAATGCAGGACAAGAATTAGTTTCAATAATTCCAAAAGAAAATGAAAAAAAATAAAAATATTGTTACCAGCCCAAGAAATGAAAGGTATTAAAATAGGAGACAAAGTACAGTATTCATTTAAATTAAAGAAAACTGATAAGCAAATAGGAAAGGTAACTTATATATCAGCAAATCCTATCTTTGATAAAGATACAAAAACGTATATGTATGAATTAGAAGCAACAATTAATACGAAAGAATTAATTGAACTATATACAGGGATGGTAGGTTCTTCATCTGTAGTAATTGATGAAGAACCTATTTGGAGGGTTCTACTGAGAAAGCTAGACCTTATTTCAGATTAAATTTAATCAAGCTCTCATAAAGACCTCTCCATTAAGTTAAGAAACAGTCAACTAGTCAACTATTTCAAATTAGAAGTAGTTGACTGTTTTTTTATCAGAGTGTTTTTTGCAATACCAAAGTGGTTCTTACGGACTTTTGGTGAATTGCTCTTTTGTGTACTACATTGATATAATAAAAGAAAAGGAGTGAACCATGATGTACCCTATCTGTTGGTTAAGTCCAGATCCTTTTCTCGAATTGATAGATGTATCTACAAAAGACCGTCATCTTCGTTTCATTGTAAAAAGTAATCGTATTTCCGCAAACTGTCCATCTTGTCATTCTATTTCTTCTCGTCGTCATAGTCGTTATACCCGCCTTATACAAGATCTTCCTATTACAGATCAAACCGTCATTCTTCTTATTTTACACAAGTGGTTTTGTAATAATTCTTGTTGTTCTATTAAGGTTTTTACAGAACAATATGAATGGGTAGCCCCCAACGGACGTCGCACACTTCGTGCAGAAAAAGTTTTACGAAAAATTGCATTTTCTACAAGTTGCTTAACTGGAGAGAAAGTTGCTCGTGCCATATATCTTCCAATCAGTCATGATATTGTTCGTAAAACTCACATAGGTACAAAGGTGTCTCCCTTTCATTGGTGTAGATAATTTTGCTTTCCGTAAAGGACGGACATACGTATGGGACACTTATTTGTGATCTACGTCATCATAGACCATTAGCGCTATGACCGAATCGTTCTCCTGAAACACTAACGGAATGGCTGAAACACCATCCTCACATTCAAGTCGTGAGTCGCGATGGTTTTACAAGTTTTCGGCAAAGAATTTCTAACGCGAATTCTTCTATTCTTCAAGTATATGATCGCTGGCATTTTATTAAAAATGCTAGGAAACATTTAGATACGTTCCTCTTGTCAGCCGTTCCTTCTACTATTACTTGGAATGAACCTTCATCTATTTCCATTGAAACAGCGTTAACAAAAGCAGAAAAAATAAAACTCATACGCAATGGGACTTGATTCAAGAAATAAAGGAAGCCCATCGCTCCGGGAAATCTATCAATTCCCTAACGAAAGAATATCATTTAAATTGGAGAACAATTAAAAAATACATAAAAATGATGACTCCACCTACTACCAATCGTTGTCGCATCAGTCCAGCTCAAGGGTATCTTGAATCTATTATTCGTCTTGAAAAAGAGGGAAAAACACTTAAAACGATTGATCCACTTATCCGTAAGAAGGGGTATAACGGCACCTTTTCGGCTGTGCGCACACTTGTTGAAGGGATAAGGCGCAAACAGAAACATGCTAATTACCCATCTCCTACCTATCAAATAGCTAGAAAACGTCTTGCCAGATGGTTTTGGATTCATCCCAATCATCTGAATACCTCAGAAAGAAGGGATTTAGAGCGGTGTTTCGAAAAATATCCTAATCTCCAAACTGTTTATGAAGTCATACAAGAGTATCGTGCAATGATAAAACAATCTGATTATGAAGGATTTTTGCAATGGCTAAGAAAACAACTTTCCCATAAAGAACAACCCTTTTATTCATATGCCCGTCATTTACGCAACGATTTACAAGCCGTGAAGCATGCCTTTCTTCTTCCCTATAGTAATGGCTTGTTAGAAGGACAGGTAAATCGCTTGAAATCAATCAAACGAATGTTGTATGGGCAAGCTGGTTTAGCTATATTGCAAAAACGCATGTTATATAAATTCTGATTTATTATTTTGAAAGAATAAAATTTTATACGGTAACAACGTTATATGAGATTTCACCAAATCTGCGTAAGAACCACTTATTAAACTTACGCACTTTTGGTGAAGGAATACAAGAAATGGCATAGTAAGATAAAAAGGAGAATTCCATTTTATGCATATTGTTATTCCTTCATTTGAAGGTATTGAACTTATGTCTTCGTTTCAAGCGGCCCACACTCATGTTTATATCCTAAAATCCATCTATAAATCATGCCCCTGCCCTTCTTGTGGAAAGATTTCATCACGAGTACATAGTCTTTATACACGTTTTGTTCAAGACCTAGCTATTCAACAAACATCTATTCACCTACAATTACAAGTAAAGAAATTCTTTTGTGATAGCCCAGCATGCTCGACACGGATATTTACCGAGCGATTCGCATGGCTTCAATCATATCAACGAAAAATTATAAAATACAATCATCTAATTGCAAATTGTGTCATTTTTTATAACGTCTTTCAACTCACTCATATCCTGCATGAATACATCCAAGAAGGAAATGAATTAGACGAAGAAGTGCTATCTGATTTGAGCCCATACCTTGCCTTCCATATAAATCGATTCAGGAAATATGGATTGGACGATAATCGTCAACCACCCGATATCAAATTTGATATGGCCATTTCACCTAATGGGTTAAAAGCTGCAAATTAAACAAAAATAGCCACAATCTATTTATAAATAGACTGTGGCTATTTTAAGTGGACCCAAAAGAAGGAATCGTTGCCGTGCCCCTTTTAGTTTCATGTCAACAATATGCATTCTAGACTGTTGAGAAATTCACAACATTTTTTCAACAGGACAAACACACTCTCAACATTTCCTCATAATATGCTCACAAAGGTAAATAAAAAAGAAAACCTTCACGCATCATTTACGATGCGTGAAGGTTTTATCTACCTTACTTGCTTTTAGTCTCTCCTCCTTCCCTTGAGATTAATAAGCAAACAAATATAAATTGTGAGGTATGTCCACAACTTATATTGCTCTATGAACAGGTAGTACTTCCTCAGCATTTTAAACATGACAATGTGGCGAGAATCTCCCTCTACTACTTGTTCCCTTTTTTCAATCAGCTATAAAAAATTACTGTAAAATAAAGGAGAGGAAAGTTATGTACTACTGCATTAGTTGTTCTGAAATCCATCTAAAAAAAAGTAACAATGATAAAATATTTAAAAATGGTTTTTACATCGATCCTTTTTTAGGTGAACGTTATCACCTAGGTATGTGTAAAAACATACATGATGCCAAAGCTGAGGAAGTTGTTCTACCAGAAGCGAATACTAAAGCAGCTCCATCTATTATGAATACTTTGCCAACACATGTTCTCCCTACTTAAAAACATAAAAAAGAGCTGGAAAACTCCGGCTCTTTTTTATGTTTTATAGACGATCATTGCAGAAAAACAATAAATTTGATTTTCATCATCATTAATTGAAACCCCAACTTGATATTTAATATCTATCAGTTGTTCATCATTCAATTTCTTTAAAAAAACATTCACAGCATCTTCTAAATCTTTTTCATGACTTTCGTCAAATACTTTAACGCGAATCATTTGAACACCATCCTAGATCGCAGCTCTCCGCCACTAATTGATTGCCACGGTGCGTATCTATGATGCGATAAAATTTTCCACCTTCATGTACATATCCGTCTTCTAACACATACTGTTTTTCTTCATTATTGACATAAAATTTACCTATCATAAATTTACTTGTATATAACTCCAAGTAATCTGCTTTAAATTTCGCTACTACATGATTTGTAATATCGATTTTAATTGTGCGTCCCACCTTTTCTCCCTCCTTTAACAAAGAACGGATTTAAGTATATTGTATTAACGATTTTACATTTTATGCTTCCTTTTAAGCGGATATGCCCTGTATTTTCACCATGATATCCTCACTCTGTCTCTTCTCATCCCCCTCAAAAAAACAACGCCTTCCTATTGACCAACAACTAACCGATATGGTATTATATAAAATTTGACTTTTTAAACCTCCAGATGTTATACTAAAACTAGTTACAACATCTGGAGGTGGATGATTTGTTTCAAATTGGTGATAAAATTGTTTACCCTATGCATGGAGCTGGAATCATTGAGGCCATTGAAGATAAAGAAGTGTTAGGCAAGACACGTCAATATTGCGTTATACACATGGTGATTAGCGATATGCAAGTAATGATTCCTATGGATAAAGTTCAAGATTCTGGCATACGTTATGTCGTAGATCAAACAACATTAAATCACGCTTTAGTTGACGTTCATAACGGAGCCCCAGACAAATCACTGTCATGGAAACAAAGATATACATTAAATATGGAAAAGATGAAAAGCGGTGATTTTGTAGACGGAGCTGAAGTCGTACGTGATTTACTCCACCGCAATAAAGAAAGAACATTAAATGCGAGTGAAAAACAAATGTTAGACAATGCACGCAGAATCTTAATTAGTGAAGTAGCACTTGTTCAAAATGTTTCTGAAAATCAAGCAACAGATTTCTTACAAAACACGATTAATCATTAATAAATACACATCTACAACGCAAACATAGTCAAACGCTTTTTTTTTGCGTAAAAATTATTGCTAATTATAAATATCCTAAAGTTTCAGCTTAGAAAAAAGAAGAGACGCCTAGATGGGCGTCTCTTCTTTTTTTATAAGTTTATACATAATCTACATTTCATAAAACGTTACATTTTCAATCTAATCATTGATGAAAAATATTGAGCAGTTTCAGTATACCATCACGATCAATTATAGCTCTATGCAATGTTGCATATAAAGAAAACTTGAATCAGTGTAGCTTTCTTTATTCCCACGTAAGACTTCATCTATCTTCCTCGCTTCTCTCTCAATCTTGAGATGGGAGTCTTACTACTCTAAAATAGCGGAATAAACTGATAAATATTGTATATAGATGCTTCCAACGATTAATACAAAATGTTATTTCACTTTATAATATTGTATTCTTACCCTTTTGCAATTCCTAGCATAATTCCAGCTCCAATAATGAAAAGAATCCCAATGATAATAGCAATAAATTGACGCTTTGTCTTCTTTTCACCTAATATAAAAATTCCACCTAAAGTTGAAATCACAATTCCCATTTGTGAAAGAGAAAAACTAGTTGCTACTCCTACGCGTGGTTGTGAAATAAATAAAAACATATTTCCAGCTGCCCAAATTAGACCTGGAATGATATTTCGAATCGCATATTTATTAAATGGTTTATGCCGAAATGTTAATAAAATACCCCCTATTACCATTCCAATTGCTTGCGGCAATAAAGCCGACCATCCATTTACATGGAATAGGCGTATAACTACGACATATACCAAATACCCAAAAGTTGAAACAAGTAAAATCATAATTCCTTTTTTAAAAGTTCCTGCTTGCGCTTCATTCTTTTCTTCTTTACTCTGAAGTGATGTCAACACAATCCCAACAATGATACAAATGATTGCTAGAATACCTAATACAATAGATACAGTTGTTGACCATTCACGAAAAATTAAAACGCCAAATAAAGTCGTCGCGACTAATTGCATCCCTGTTGAAATCGGCATTGTTTTCGAAACGCCCATTAAATCAATACTTTTTAATTGATTTGCTTGCCCAAGCGCCCAAAATAAGCCCGATACAATTCCTACACCAATCACTACCGGCGTTATTACTGGTTGTACAAAGATATAAATACCTATTGAAAAAATAAGTGCACCTAATGTTGTTCCGAACGTTTGGCTGTAGGGGCCTCCACCAAGTTTCACATTAAAAAGTACAATGCTTCCCCAAAATAAAGCAGGTAAAATCGCTAAAAAGATATCCATTTTCCCAAACCTTTCTATGCTAAAATCTATAACATTTTATCGCCTTTATATTCCCCTCAATCTTTTCAAACAATACAAAAAACAGCAGGCTTCTAGTTTTCCAACTGAAACCATGCTGCTCTCTTTTTCAAACAATGGAATTATTTATTATTTAGCATAAGTAATAGCTTTTCTTGACTATACATCCAAACTGTAATAATGAGACAAGCAAGTGCCACTTCTGAAAGTGCCATAAATCCAATTGCATAATGACCTGTTAATTGGAACAGTACTGTTAAAATAAGCGGAGGGAAAAATCCACCTAATCCACCTAATGCTGCAACAAGCCCATTTACAACCCCTGCTTGCTTAGAAAAATACATCGGTACAAGTTTAAAGACTGTCCCATTTCCAATTCCTGCACAAAACGCAACGAGTAAACAACCAAATGTATAGACATTCATGCTTGGCATAAATGATAAAATAATACCCGATAACGTCAATCCAATAAATACAAAGATTAAAATTTTAAATGGATTAAACTTATCACCAAGCCATCCACCTATCGGGCGCATAATTGTTGCTAATACAATAAATCCAGCTGTTCTCATACCTGCATCGACTTTTGCTAATCCAAAGTGAGACACTAAAAAGTTTGGTAAGTACACCGTAAAAGCAACAAATGATCCAAACGTTAAGAAATAGAAAATGCATAAAAACCAAAGTTTCTCATTTTTATACACACCTTTTAATTGTTCTAATAATGGTGTGTTCACTTTTCTTTCATTGCGATCACCTAATAAGAAATTTAATAACGCAAACAATGCTAATAAAATTAAAAATGACTGTACAGTTGCTCTCCAACCAAATGAACTTGCAATGACTGGTGCTAAAAAAGAAGTAATTGCTGTTCCTGCATTTCCCGCCCCATAAATACCATTTACAAAACCGTGACGTTCTTTTGGATAATATTTCGGTAATGACGTCACACCTACAGAAAATACAGCGCCACCAATTCCTACGAATAGACCACCAATAATTAAATCCATCATAGAGTTTGCAATACTAATATAAAAAACAGGGAACAGTAAAATAATAAAACTGATAAAGAATAATTTTCTTGCTCCATATCGGTTTGTCCAATACCCAATTGGTATTCGAAGCACCGATCCTAAAATAACAGGTACTGCTGTTACAAGGGAGATTTGCCCTGCCGTTAACGTAATATCTGTTTTAATAAATGGCATTAACGAAGATAAAATCACCCATACCATAAAACCAATAATAAGATTAGAAGTTTGTAAACCTAACTGAAAATTCGGACTTCTCATCTCTTTCCGCCTCCTAATTTGTTCAATGTTTCACAATTTTATATTCATTCCCTCCAGTCTAATCACGTGATCTCGTGATTAGACTGGAAAAAATCAACCTCCACTTACAGGTGGAATAAGTGCAACAACATCGCCTGCTTGAATGGTATCCGTATCATTTGCATATTCTTCATTAATTGCAACCATAATTTGCTGGTCAACTGATACATGATACTCTTTTGTAAGAAACTGTTTTAACTCTGTAACTGTTATGTTGTCACAGTCTATTTTCAATTCACTTGTTCCAGCTTCTTCTTGCAAATGTGCGAACAATAATACTTGAATCATAATTCCAGCTCCTTTCCCGGTTCTCCATCTGGATACGATACTCTTTCTAATTGATCACCAATCCACGAATTGCCATCTTCCCAAAATTCTTTTTTCCAAATGGGCACAATTTGTTTGATGCGTTCCATAATATACTCATTCGCCTCATAAGCAGCTTTTCGATGCGGTGTTGATACCGCAACAACAACTGCGATATCAAAAATTTGAAGTGTACCAGTGCGATGCGTAATCGCAACATGTGTCCCTGGCCATTTTTCTTTCACTTCCGCACCAATTTTTGCAAGCATTTTTTCAGCCATTGTTTTATAAGCGACATACTCTAAATATAATGTACGACGCCCTTTCGTAAATTCCCTAACAGTCCCAATAAAGGTTGTTACTGCGCCGCATTCTCGGCTAATCACTTTATTTGTTACTTCTTCAATTGAAATCGGTGTATCAATTACTTCATAATACGTATATGTCATTTTGCACCCCTTACCATTTCTACAAGCCATTTCATATAAGAATCGGCATCTGTTATATGAAAAATTTTATATGTTTTTTGTAACTGTAAAATCGCTTCATCCCAGACAATAACAGCTTTTATGTTATCCACCTGTTCCAATAAAGACATATCATCTAGCGAACGAAGTAAGACAATTTTCGGATATGATTCTGTTTTATATCCTTCTATTAAAATGAGATCTACTGCAAAGAATTCATATAACTGAATTACATCCTTTAACATCCAATGATTACGAAGTGCTGAAAGAGATAACAATCCAGCTCCTTCTACAGCACTTACAACTGCACCTGCTTGTCTATGCCGTTCACTATCTTTTTGCGAAAGTTCAGGAAACCCACCATGTCCATGATGCTTAATTGTGGCAACTTTCCTTCCTTCACTTGAAAAAGCATGAACTAACTTCTCCATTAATGTTGTTTTCCCACTATTTTGATATCCTACTATTTGTAAGATTGGAGTGGCTCTGCCCATGGCCATTCACTTCCTTGACTCGAATCAAGCAATAGAACCGAGACGGTCATACCTGTTTCGAACCCTCGCGTTCCTCCTGGTAATACAATGAATGCATTTGCCTCTGCAAGACATGATACAGCGCTCGACTTATCCAATCCTACCGGAGTTACATGTAACATACCATTTACAATGCTTACTTTTCCCCTTACAAAACGTGTGAATGGATTTGCTTTTGGGAAATCTTTTTGCAAAACGGCATCTGCGCGATATACATGTGGTTCCTTTGCATAAAGATGCGTTTGTATAACTGGGTGAACAAATAATTCGAACCCAACATAACAAGCTGATGGATTACCCGATAATCCGAATAATAGCTTTCTCCCCACTTCCGCTACTGTTGTCACACTACCTGGTCTCATGGCAACCTTATTAAATAGTACATTCGCCTGTAATCGTTCATAAATAGCAGGTAAATAATCATAATCCCCTACTGAAACACCGCCGGTTGTAATTAAAATATCAACTTCATCCAGTGCCGCTTTCACAGCTTCATAGCAGGCATCCAATTGATCTGCAAGTTGCCCATAATATCGCACTTTTCCGCCTGCTTTCATAATTTGAGCTGCAATCATATAGGAATTACTATTTCGAATTTTTCCCAGTTCAAGTGGTTCATACACTTCTAACAGTTCACTTCCAGTTGTGATAATTCCAACAACTGGTTGTTTTACAACATGAACGGAACTGTATCCAAACGTTGCTAATAACGCTGCCACACCTGGATTTATTCTCGTTCCTTTTTTCACGAGCACATGATTTTTCTTTATATCTTCACCTTTAAATGAAACATTATCTCCTGCTCGAAAAGAACGTTTCAACTTCATATATGTTTTTCCATCTCTTGTACAAACTTCTGTCAACTCTAACATAACAACAGCATTACATCCTTCTGGAATCGCTGCTCCTGTCATAATTCGAACAGCTTCAAATGCTTTCACTTCTCCTTGAAAAACAGACCCTGCTCCGATCTCTCCCACTACTTGAAATTCAATTGGATTACTTTGACTTGCCTCTTTCGTATCTTCTGCCCGAATTGCGAATCCATCATAAGGAGAACGATTGAAATAAGGTACATCGTGATCAGCTACAACATCCTCTCCAAGCACTCTTCCATAACTCTCCATAAGAATCGTCTCTTCTATTTCACCGCGCTGAGCATATTTCATCACTCTCTTTACTGCTTCAGCAACTGGAATTGGTACTCGTTTTTCTAGCATTTTTTCACCCCTGTTTGCAAAATATCACATCTTGATTACACTTTATATTGTACAATGCTAACCATACTAGCAATTACTTCAAGGAGGAATTCCATGTCTTCATTTACTCATTTTAATGACCAAGGCCGTGCTAAGATGGTCGATATTAGTGATAAAAAAGTAACAGTGCGCACTGCAATTGCTTGTTCTAGCATCCTTGTTACAAAAGAAATTTATGATAAAATCTCCCATCATGAAATTGGGAAAGGAGATGTACTAGGCGTCGCTCAAATCGCTGGTATTATGGCGGCAAAACGTACTTCTGATGTTATTCCAATGTGTCATCCCTTACTTTTAAAAGGAGTCGATGTTTCCTTTGATTGGAAACAAGAAAAAAAACAATATCGTTTACTTATTGAAGTAAAGGTAAAAACAGAAGGAAGTACAGGCGTTGAAATGGAAGCTTTAACAGCCGCTTCTATGACTGCTCTTACCGTGTATGATATGTGTAAAGCTGTCGATAAAGGAATGATTATCGGTGAAACATATCTTCTCGAAAAAACAGGAGGAAAAAGCGGCGACTATCTTCGAAATTCATAAATATAACGCATCCGCTAAACCTAAAGGTCGCCTTTAGGTTTAGCCTATATACCTTGTATATAATCGCTTCGCTTCTGCCTTATCATTTGTCCCATGAACAAACGCTCTACCATCCTTAAAGAGAACAAAACGATACTCCTCGATGAAAAAGGATAATAAATACGGTGTTACTTGAATATCCATGTTTTTTTGTAAGCGCTTTTTAATTTCTTCTAGATTAAGAGATTTCGAAACGCCAGGACGGATTTGAACCGTATTTCGCCCACATAATACTTCGGTTTTCATTTGTGATTCAAATGCCAAACTTGGGTACGTACGTAACTTGCCACAAGATGGGCAGCTCTCTTTTTTCTGCCTATTCACTTTAAATGCCATATGTTGATTATTCCAAACATCAAATGACAACATTGTCTCCCGAAGTGCTCCAAAATCTTCTACTAATATTTTTAAAGCTTCGGTTACTTGATGTGCAACGACCATTTGTACCGCCGGCTGTATTACCCCTGCCGTATCACATGTGGCACCGCTTGTCGGATGCTCCATCAAACAGCGAAAGCACGGTGTTTTTCCTGGAAGAATTGTATACGTTACGCCATAACTACCAACACATCCTCCATATATCCAAGGTACATTATATTTTTGTGAAATATCATTAATAAGAAGACGCGTATCAAAATTATCTGTTGCATCTATTATTAAATCTATACCTTGAATGAAATCTTCCATCTCTTGTATCGCCACATCTGTCACAACTGGAATAATCTCAACTTCAGAATTAATCTTCTGTAAATGTTCTGCAGCTGCAATCGCCTTTGGCTTATATTGCTTGGCATCTTCTTCTGTATATAATTGCTGCCGCTGCAAATTGCTCCACTCGACATAATCTCGATCCGCAATTGTCAATTTTCCGATTCCTGCTCTAGCAAGAGCTTCAGCATTGGCGGCACCAAGAGCTCCAGCACCAATAAGCAATACATGCTTTTCTCTTATTTTCCTCTGTCCATCTTCACCAATACTTGAAAATAACATTTGCCTTGAATATCGGTCCTGCAATGTTTTCCCTCCCTTCTTATCCTCCAATATAAGACATTTCAATTTTCGCACGATTTTTCGCGCTTTCTTCCGTCCGCTCATCAGAATATCGGTCTTTTCGATATCTCCATACATCTTGTATGACTTGTAATAACTCATTATCAGAACAATTGGTTCTAAGCAACGCTCTTAAATCCGTACCTTCTGTCGCAAACAAACACGTATAAAACTTTCCATCAGCTGAAATTCGCGCTCTTGTACATGAAGAACAAAATGATTCAGAAACAGAAGTGATAAATCCAACTTCCACATCACTTCCTATGTAACAATAGCGCTTTGCGACCTCTCCGAAATAGTGTGGTTCAGCGGGTTCAATCGGATATACATTGCCAATCATCTCAATTAATTCTTGTTTTGTAACTACCTGTTCGAAATTCCATCCGTTCGTACTCCCAACATCCATAAATTCAATAAAACGAAGTGGTATTCCCTGTTCTTTAAAACAAGTAGCCATTGGAAGAACTTGACTATCATTCATTCCTTTTTTCACAACCATATTTACCTTTACTTCAAGACCGACCTCTTTAGCAGCTATAATCCCTTTTAACACAGGTTTCGTACTAACATTCCGTCCATTTATTTTCTGAAATACATTATCTTCTATCGCATCCAGACTAACGTTTACTCGCTGCAAGCCTGCTTCCTTTAATGCTTTTGCTTGTTTTGTCAAATGTATACCATTTGTTGTTAGTCCAATATCCGTTATACCATCCAGACTTGCTAGACGCTTAATCAGCTTCGGTAAATCTTTTCGAAGTAATGGTTCTCCACCTGTAAGTCTAATTTTCTTTACACCTATGCCAGCAAATAATTTTGCTAATCTTTCAATCTCATCAAATGTAAGTAAAAATTCTTCTTGTAAAAAAGCATAATCTGGTCCAAATACTTCAGCCGGCATACAGTACGTGCATCTAAAATTACAGCGATCTATAACTGAAATCCGTAAATCTTGAAGCGGGCGCCCGAAAGAATCCCTCACCTTCTCGTGCATCGTCACCCCTCCTTTTTGCTTCATTCATATCTTTCTTCATTCTATTATAATATATTTTTGAACTGTGATGTTTTAGCTCATGTTCTTTGTTTGCTTTCCATATTTTATTTGCCTTCATCATAATCAAGTAATCTAATATTTGTTGTGATATTTCTCACATCATATGCGCCATTCAAAAATTCTTCACAAATCCGTTCGTAATTTGTTCACATTGAAAGAAAAATTCCCCATAAAAAAACCTTGAAACAAACTGTCTCAAGGTGAATACTGTCTATTTATTGAATCAAATCATGATTATAGTGGTTCTCCTTATCAGTCATCCACTACTAAAAGTTTTCGTTACTTTTTTAAATAAGCATACTAAAAAAACGAGTATCAAAAAAATAGATTAAATAATAAAGGACTTCCTATATTATTATACTTAAACAGGTGTTTGCATGAAACATCTACTTTTTTATATTATACAGGAAATATTACTTGCATTTTCATCATACTTATACTCACAATAAAGGATAGACTGCTCGAAAAAGAAAGGTGATTGCTGTGACAAATCGTACGGCATTATCAAATGATTTAAAAGAACTACTTGCATCTGTTGAATATAAAATGAACGTCAGCAAAGGAAGCTATATTTTTCAAGAAGGTATAGAAGCAAAAGAACTCTATATCATTCGATCTGGAAAAGTACAAATTAGTAAAATTAGCGCTGATGGACAAGAATTAACACTTCGCATTTGTTCAAAGGATGATATTATCGGAGAATTAACACTATTTGCAGATCATGCAAAGTATTTATTAAATGCAAAATGTCTCGAAGAAGTTGAGATTGGTGTAATAAAACGAGATGCCTTAGAAAAAGCATTGCTTCAAAAGCCAGCTCTTGCATTTGAATTTATGAAATGGATTAGTGAACATCTAAGAAGAATGCAAACAAAATTTCGTGATTTAGTATTGCATGGAAAAAAAGGTGCTTTATATTCCACGCTCATTCGCATGACAAATAGTTACGGTATTTTAAAAGAAAATGGGATCTTGATTGATTTGCCTTTAACAAACCAAGAGCTTGCTAACTTCTGTGCTACTTCACGCGAAAGTGTCAACCGTATGTTAAATGAATTAAAAAAACAAGGAATCCTTTCTATTCAGAAAGGAAAAATTACAATTCATAATTTACAATTTTTAAAATGTGAAATTTCTTGTGAAGATTGTCCCTCTTCTATTTGTAGTATTGAGTAGTCTCTCTATGTGAGAGGCTACTTTTTCTTTTCTCCTTCACTCTACACGAAAAACACATGATGAAATGTGAAAAACACCACACTCTTACGAAATGATTTTTGACAATCTGTTGAACTGTGATAGATATCACATCCCTATTTATTCCCTCCTCTTATAGTGAAGATAAGAAAATGAGAGGTAATAAAGGAGTGAGCAGTATGAAAAAGAAATCTTCAGCATTCATGAAACGGTTAAAATATTTTTCGCCAATAGATCGATATAACGAGAACCATACACAAGAAACATACGAAGATCGCGAATGGGAAAACGTCTATCGCAAAAGATGGCAACATGATAAAGTCATCCGCTCTACACATGGAGTAAACTGTACTGGCTCTTGTAGTTGGAACATTTATGTAAAAGATGGAATTGTAACTTGGGAAGGACAAGAATTAAATTATCCAACTACTGGCCCTGATATGCCGGATTTTGAGCCTCGGGGTTGTCCACGCGGCGCAAGTTTTTCTTGGTACATTTATAGTCCACTTCGCGTGAAATATCCATATGTACGCGGCGTCCTTTGGAATATGTGGAAGGAAGAACTTCAAAATCATACATCACCATTAGATGCTTGGAAAAGCATTGTAGAAAATCCTGAAAAAGCTCGCACCTATAAAAGTGCACGTGGTAAAGGTGGATTCATTCGTGCGAACTGGGATGAAGTATTGCAACTTGTTGCAACCTCCTTACTATATACAGTAATGAAATATGGTCCCGATCGAAACGTTGGTTTCTCACCAATTCCAGCCATGTCTATGTTAAGTCATGCTGCTGGTAGCCGCTTTATGCAGCTGATGGGTGGACCTATGCTCAGCTTCTATGATTGGTACGCTGACCTCCCACCTGCTTCCCCACAAATTTGGGGTGATCAAACAGATGTACCAGAAAGTAGTGATTGGTATAACTCTGGTTACATTATGACATGGGGTTCAAACGTTCCAATGACCAGAACGCCAGATGCGCACTTCTTAGCTGAAGTACGCTACAAAGGAACAAAAGTTGTTTCCGTAAGTCCTGACTTTGCTGAATCCACAAAATTTGCTGATGACTGGATGAGCGTAAAACAAGGGACAGATGGCGCACTTGCGATGGCGATGGGGCACGTCATTTTACAAGAGTTTTATGTGGACAAACAAGTAGAATACTTCACAAATTATGCAAAACAATATACTGATTTCCCGTTCTTCGTCACATTAAAACAGCAAGGAGACCAATTCATAGCAGATCGGTTCTTACATGCAAATGATATTGGCCGTGAAACAAAGCTTGGCGAATGGAAGCCTGTTCTTTGGAAGGATAACACGAATGATTTTGCTATTCCTCACGGTACAATGGGCTCTCGCTGGGATAATGAGAAGAAATGGAACTTGCGCTTAGAAGATGAGCAAACGGGAGAAAAAATTAATCCGCGGCTTTCTTTACTTGGCATGGAAGATGCCATTGGTACTGTACAGATTCCATACTTCTCTGATGAAGGGAATCAAATACTAGAACGAACAATTCCAGTGAAGAAAATGAAAACACGAGATGGTGATGTTTTCGTTACAACTGTGTACGACTTAACATTAGCTAACTACGGCGTAAACCGTGGACTTGGCGGCCAAGAACCAAAAGACTTTCATGATTCGATTCCATTTACACCAGCATGGCAAGAAAACATCACAGGTGTAAAACGAGACTTAGTCATTCAAATCGCTCGTGAGTTTGCTCAAAACGCCATCGATACAAATGGTCGTTCCATGATTATTGTCGGTGCTGGTATTAACCATTGGTTTAACTCTGATACGATTTATCGCGCTGTTTTAAACCTCGTTCTTCTCGTTGGGGCACAAGGCGTAAATGGCGGTGGTTGGGCACATTATGTCGGGCAAGAAAAATTACGTCCAGCCGAAGGATGGCAAACCATTGCGATGGCAAGAGACTGGCAAGGTCCTCCAAAGCTACAAAACGGGACATCATTCTTCTATTTTGTAACAGATCAGTGGCGTTATGAAGATACACCAGTCGGTCACTTAGCATCACCAGTTGTTGGCAACTCACGCTATCAACATCATGGTGATTACAATGTATTAGCAGCTCGTCTTGGCTGGCTTCCTTCTTATCCGACTTTCGAAAAGAATGGAATTGAAATTTATAAAGAAGCTGTCGCTAATGGGGCAACCACAAAAGAAGAAATTGGAATATATGTGGCACAGAAATTAAAAGAAAAAGAACTGAAATTTGCCATTGAAGATCCAGATAACAAAAATAACTTCCCACGTAACTTATTTGTATGGCGTGCAAACTTAATTTCAAGTTCAGGTAAAGGTCACGAATATTTCTTAAAACATTTACTCGGTACAACAAATGGATTAATGAACGATGATAGCGATTCATTGCGACCAGAAGAAATAAAATGGCATGAAACGGCCCCTGAAGGCAAACTAGATTTACTTGTTAACCTAGATTTCCGTATGGCCGGGACAGCACTTTATTCCGATATTGTTCTACCCGCTTCAACATGGTATGAAAAACACGATTTAAGTAGTACAGATATGCATCCATTTGTACATCCATTTAATCCAGCTATTGGTTCACCATGGGAAGCTCGTTCCGACTGGGACATTTTCTGCTCCCTTGCAAAAGCAGTCTCTAAATTAGCAACAGAACTTGATCTTGATCCAATAAAAGAAGTTGTTGCAACTCCGCTTCTTCACGATACACCGCAAGAATTAGCACAGCCACTTGGCAAGATTAAAGACTGGAGCAAAGGGGAATGTGAACCAATTCCAGGTAAAACGATGCCACAAATTCATGTTGTCGAGCGTGATTATAAAACAATTTATGACAAAATGACTGCGCTTGGACCAAATGCTGGTAAACAACCAATTGGGACAAAAGGTATTTCTTGGTCCGCAGAAAAAGAGTACGAACAATTAAAGAGTCGCTTAGGAGTCATCCGCACCGATTCTATCGCAAAAGGATGCCCTAATATAACAGAAGCAGTCCATGCAGCAGAAGCAGTCCTTACTCTTTCTTCAACAACTAATGGTCATATGGCTGTAAAAGCGTGGGAAGCTCTTGAAAAACAAACAGATTTAAAATTACGCGATTTAGCAGCAGAACGCGAAGAAGAGTGTTTCACATTCGAGCAAATTACAGCACAACCTAAAACAGTAATTACTTCTCCTGCCTTTACTGGCTCAGAAAAAGGGGGACGCCGCTACTCACCATTTACAACAAATGTAGAACGTCTTATTCCTTGGAGAACGATTACAGGACGACAATCATTCTACTTAGATCACGAGATGATGAAAGAGTTTGGTGAAACAATGGCAACATTTAAACCAATCTTGCAGCATAAACCGTTTCAAAAATCACGTCCGGAAGTAGAAGGAAAAGAAATTACGCTAAACTATTTAACGCCGCATAATAAATGGTCTATTCATAGTATGTACTTCGATTCCTTACCAATGTTAACACTATTCCGTGGTGGTCCAACTGTTTGGATGAATAAAGATGACGCCGCTGAAGCTGGTGTAGATGATAACGACTGGATTGAATGTTTCAACCGAAACGGCGTTGTTGTAGCACGTGCAGTTGTTACACATCGCATACCAAGAGGAATGGCCTTTATGCATCATGCACAAGACCGTCATATTAACGTGCCTGGTACAAATTTAACAAGTAACCGTGGTGGAACGCATAATAGTCCAACGCGCATCCATGTAAAACCAACGCATATGATTGGCGGATATGGTCAATTAAGCTATGGGTTTAACTACTATGGTCCAACGGGTAATCAGCGTGATTTAAACGTCGTCATCCGCAAACTGAAGGAGGTAGATTGGCTTGAAGATTAAAGCACAAGTCGGAATGGTAATGAACTTAGATAAATGTATCGGCTGCCATACTTGTAGTGTAACGTGCAAAAATACCTGGACAAATCGTCCAGGTGCTGAATATATGTATTTTAACAATGTGGAAACAAAGCCTGGTATTGGCTATCCAAAACAATGGGAAAATCAAGAAATATATAAAGGCGGCTGGGAAGTAAAGAACGGTGAACTTCAGCTCAAATCCGGTTCTAAAGTGAAACGTCTACTAAATATTTTTCATAATCCAGATTTACCGACAATCGATGATTACTTCGAGCCATGGAACTACGATTATGAAACGTTAACAAACAGCCCGCAGCGCAAACATCAACCAGTAGCTCGTCCAAAATCGGCAATTACAGGCGAATTTATCGATAAAATTGAATGGGGGCCAAACTGGGAAGATGACTTAGCTGGTGGACATATCACTGCCTTACAAGACCCGAATGTAAAGAAAATGGAAGAAGATATTAAGACAGACTTTGAAAACGTCTTTATGATGTATTTACCTCGCATTTGCGAACATTGTATGAATCCGTCTTGCGTTTCTTCTTGTCCATCTGGCGCGATGTATAAACGTGAAGAAGATGGAATTGTTCTTGTCGATCAAAATGCATGCCGTGCTTGGAGATTTTGTGTATCTTCTTGCCCATATAAAAAAGTGTATTTCAACTGGCAAACGAATAAAGCGGAAAAATGTACAATGTGCTTCCCGCGTATTGAGGCGGGTATGCCTACCATCTGTTCTGAAACATGTGTAGGGCGTATACGCTACATTGGTGTTATGTTATATGACGCTGACAAGGTAAAAGAAGCCGCTTCCATCGAAAATGAAAAAGACTTATATGAATCGCAGCTTACTGTTTTCTTAGATCCAAATGATCCAGAAGTAGTTGCCGAGGCAAAAAAACAAGGAATACCTGAAGAATGGATAAAAGCAGCGCAACATTCACCAATTTACAAAATGATTATCGATTGGAAAATCGCTCTTCCGCTTCACCCTGAATATAGAACAATGCCAATGGTTTGGTATATTCCACCGCTCAGTCCAATTATGAATATAGTCGAAGGAAAAGGAAGCAACTGGAAAGAAGAGGATATTTTCCCTGCAATTGATAATATGCGAATTCCAATTCAATATTTAGCGAATTTACTTACCGCTGGGGACGAATCCCACATTCGACTTACATTGAAAAAAATGGCTGTCATGCGCACACATATGAGAGCACTACAAGTTCATAAAGAGCCAGATGAAATGGTATTAAAAGAACTTGGATTAACAAAAGAAGATGTAGAAGATATGTACCGCCTACTAGCAATCGCAAAATATAAAGATCGCTTTGTTATTCCAACAACTCACCGCGAGCAAGTTGCTGATTTATATAGTGAACAAGGAAGCTGTGGCCTTTCCTTTGCCGGTGGTCCAGGCTCTTGCATGACGCTTTCTTAACTAAGGGAGGTAACAACGATGAAACAAAGTTTACAAACCGCTTTTTCTTGTACTTCCTTCCTTCTCTCCTATCCTGAAGCAGGATGGAGAGAAGCTTTACCCGAACTACAAGAAACAATCCGTACGATTACAAATGAAGAAATTCGCACATTGCTTACAAGATTCATAAAACAAGTACAGAACAAAACAGATGCGCAACTAATCGACTCGTATGTGTATACATTCGACTTCGGAAAAAAGACAAATTTATACTTAACTTATATGAATACAGGTGAACAAAGAGAACGCGGAATTGAATTACTAGAATTAAAACAACATTATCAAAAAGCTGGCTTTATGGTAACAGATAAGGAGCTTCCTGATTACTTACCACTTCTTCTTGAATTTCTAGCAAACGCACCGGAAGAAGATTGTGATCCACTTATAAGTAAGTACATGAAAAATATACAAGCTTTGCATGAGCAATTAAAAAAAGCAAATTGTCTACATGAACCAATCATCGCTTCCGTTCTGCTTGCTATTGATGCATGGGGTGTACAAACAAATGAGAAAGGAGTTCTCTAAACATGCTGGATCAATTTTTCTGGGTGCTATTTCCTTATATCATTTTCGCAATCTTTATCGGCGGACACATTTTTCGCTATAACTATGACCAATTTGGTTGGACATCAAAATCTAGTGAACTGCTCGAAAAGAAAATACTTCGAATTGGAAGTCTTCTCTTTCACTTTGGAATTATGTTTGTAATCGGCGGTCATATTATGGGAATTTTAATTCCGGAATCTGTCTATCGCTCACTCGGTATTTCAGAGTATACTTATCATATCATTGCTATTAGTTTCGGACTTCCTGCTGGAATTGCTTCTATTGTTGGATTAGTAATCTTAATGTATCGTCGTTTTACAGTAAAACGTATGATTGCAACAAGTACAAAAGGAGACTATATAGCTCTCATTCTACTGTTCATTGTTATGTTAGCCGGTCTTTCTTCTACCTTTTTCAATATTGATGCAAAAGGCTTTGATTACCGTACAACAATTGGCCCATGGTTCCGTAGTCTGTTCATTTTCAGTCCGAAAGCAGAATATATGGCAGACGTACCGATTTGGTTTAAAATTCATATTATTGCAGCACTAGGCCTTTTTGCAACTTGGCCATTCACAAGACTCGTACATGTATTTAGTGTTCCCGTAAAATATTTACGTCGCAGCTACGTAATTTATCGAAAACGCATGCCCATGCACCTTAAGAAATAATCCCCTACAATCAGGGGATTATTTCTTATAAACCAGGCGCGGAATTAAAAGCATCTGTATTTGGCACTGCTTGCAAAATTCCAACGGGATTCTCCCCTTATAATCCTGTATTTTGACTTTCAGATGTTTGTGTTCCTCTTGTATACGTTGTTGTCACTGTGTCACCTGGTTGTAAGCAAAGATTTGATGTTGTACCAACTACTGTTACAACATCGATGCACGTCGGTCCCAATGCCCCGCTATATGTTTTAGAAGCAACAAATGAAGTATCACTTAAGTGATCACCTGTAAATATATTTCCATACTGATTTACAATGACAAATTTTTGAATATGAGCAGGCATATTTATTCCTCCTTTCCTTTATGATCCTAATGTTAATTCACTCGTTTCTAATGGCGGGAAAAACTCTGGAACTCTTGGCGTTTCAGGTTGCATACGTTTGCCATTAAAAAAATTAGCGATGCTTGACCCGCCAGCACCAGCATATACTTTTTGAACCCCTGAAGGTGAAAGGCTATAATAATCGCCTACATTCACGTTGCCTTTATTATTGATAATTTTCATATTACGAATTCGCGCACCCAAATTATTCCCTCCTTTGTACACTGTATGCATAAGAAAAAAAACTTGAAACAGACACGTTTCAAGTTTTTATAAATTCATTATTTAATTTCTCCTTTATATTGCAGCATACCGCCAACCATATTGACGGTTTTAAATCCTTGCTCATTTAAATAGTGACATACATTTTCACTGCGCATTCCTGATCTACAAATAAAAATATATTCATTTTCCTTATCAAAGAATTCCAATTTATTTGGAATGTCACCCATTTTTATATGTACAGCTTCTGGAATTTTCCCTTGCGCCACTTCTTCATCTTCACGTACATCTACTAGAAATAATGTCTCTCCATTTTCGAGACGCTTTTGTACTTCTTCTGTTGTAATTGTTTTTACTTCTGTCATCGATTGTTCCTCCTTATATACAATAAAACTTTGAAACAGTATTTTTCCTCTTTACTCACCAATTTTAGCATGCTGATGGCTGAACGCAAAGAAATGAAACTGTACCTTTTCTTATCTCTTTCTCAACTTTTTATCAATATTTATACTTTACAAAGCTAACTTTCACATTGTATTCTCATAATACTTGTTTTACGAAAGGAGCGAAGTGACATGACACTTTCATTTTTCTTTATGGGCCTTATTTTTCTTATTCTTTCTATCATTGTATTTAATATGAAGAAAAACTATAATAAGCTATCGTTTCAAGAAATCTCATTCCTACTTTTATTACTTAGCATCGCTTTTTTCGGCGCATGCATTGCCACGTATATTTTTCGTTTAAAGTTTGTATAAAGAAAGGTGCTACTTGCTAAATATGCACCTTTCTTTATACAAAACTAGATATTTTACGATTCAAAAACTCATACAATTTCTTCTCAAATAGATGGATATCCATCACTCCAGCCATATGTCCATTCGTGCTTTCAATCTCATATACTTCTGCAAATTTCCCTTGTTTTTTCAGGCTATCAACCATTTTATAATTATAATGTGCTGGTTGTAATACGTCTTGCTTACATGGAATCATCAGCACATTTGCCTCAATTTGTGAAAGTGCCTCATCCATAGAGGAGAAGCCATACGCAATATCATGTAATAACGTTGCCTTTGCAGTATACATCCATGAATTTGCGTCTACAAATTGAATATTTTGAAGCGTTAAGCAATCAATCTCTTTCTCAAATGATGTCGGTGAACCAAAGTTTTCATACGGTTTTGTTTCGGTACTATTACGCGGAAATTCCTTTTCATAATACTTCGCATCAAATGCATTGATAAACATCATTTTACTTGCTACATGTAATCCCTTAATTGGTTGCTCTTCCCCATAAGTCCCATCCTGCCATTTCGGATCCAACTGAATGGCATCAATTGCATTCCGCAAAACATTCACAGATGTTACAACTGGATTTTGCGGATTCGTAATTACACCTATCATTCGTTCGACCATATGTGGATAATGAACCGCCCATTGCTGCGCAATCATCCCACCTGCCGATGGCCCAATTACAGCGTGTAACCTGTTAATCCCTATTTCTTTTATTAATTCATATTGGATGCGAGCAACATCTAAAAAAGTGAATACTGGAAAATCCATCCCATATTCCAAACCGGTTTCTGGATTCATTGACTTTGGCCCTGTCGTTATAACATACGGATTTTTCACTTGAACATTACAAAGATTATCCGTACATATAACAAAGTATTGGTCCGTATCAATTGCTTTTCCTGGTCCAATCAACCCATCCCACCATCCAGGCAGTAAATCATTCTCCGTATACTTTCCTGCCGCATGACTCGTTGCACTAAAATAATGACAAACTAAAATCGCATTGGATTTTTCCTTATTTAACTTCCCATATGTTTCATATCCCATCTGAATAGGAATTTTCTTTTTATTTGCAAATGTAAATTGTTTCAAAGAAAAACACTCTTTTTTCACATACACGTTCCATTTCTCCTTTCAAACATCTTATTCTTCCAACCTCTCTACTAACCCGCTCAATTTTTCCGTCTATAATGGCAACTGCTTTTACATATTTGATTATTTTTCATACTCCATCTCAAGTCCCATCATTTTCATAACAAATCAATTTTGCTTATAAAAAGATTACACGTTTCTAAAAGAAAACCTTCTTTTTATATAACAGTTTTCTTTCCAGACATATGTATAAGAAACAAAATACACCATAAACTAACATCATCTTACATAAGTTAAAGAGGGAGAAAGCAATGATTTGGAACTGGTTACGAAAGAAAAAAACAGCAAAGATCCAAAAGGAAACTGCTAAGCAGGACGAGCAGCAACGCCTTGTGCAAACTTCTCAGCAAAGAGAGCAAAAGCAATCCGAACAACAGCACCTTAATCAAGCTTCTCAGCGAGGAGAACAGATCCTCAATAAGCAACAACCTGTTCAAGAAGCAACCCATACACATACTAGTGACAATAGCATTTATGATTTCAGTCAACCGAAGAAAGAAAAGGTTCACACTCTTCAAGATTTGTTAGAGAAATTGAAAGCATCTAGCGATTTTGTCAATTATCACACATCCGATGATGAAACAATGCCATACTGGATTTCTTACTATCGGCCATCACTTGACGGTGAAAAGTTACAAAAATATTTAATGCCAACATTATTAGAACGCACATGCTCTACATTAGAAGAATTGAAAGAACACATTCCAATGAGTGGAATTATAATTACAAATGATTTACAAAAAATAGAAGATATGGTCTTAAAGGGGCACGCAATTGTTCAATTACATGAAAAAGATCAAAAATGTCTACTTGCAAATATCGCAATTGATAATTATCGAGCACCAACTGCACCATTAAATGAATCAACAGTAGTTGGCCCACAAGAGGGTTTCGTCGAAGATATTGATACAAATATAAATTTAGTCCGAAAACGCCTCCCAGTATTAGCATTACAAACGAAAGAAATTATCATTGGAGCTTTTTCAAAGACAAAGGTTGTGATGATGTACTTAGACAACCTTGCTGAAAAAGAAAATGTTGCTTTCTTAGAAGAGTCTCTTCGAACAATTAAATATGATCAAATTAATGACAGTTCTTATATTCAAGAATTAATGGGTGAAAAGTCAATTTTCCCTCTCTATATTAATACAGAGCGCACTGATAGAGTAACAAAAGCTTTAATCGATGGAAAAATTGCTATTTTTGTCGACGGCTCACCTAGCGTTTTACTTACGCCTGTCTCTTATTTTGATTTCTTTGTTTCACCTGAAGATTACAACGTCTCTTGGATGTATGCTACATTTTCGAGAATGTTACGTTTAATTGCTGTTCTTTTTTCGATTTGTGCAACTCCATTATATGTCGCTGTCTTAAGCTATCATTATGAATTGATTCCAAGCGACTTATTAGAAACATTGATTTTATCCAGAGCCCAAGTTCCATTCCCTCCTTTAATAGAAGCGCTATTTTTAGAACTTGCAATTGATTTATTAAGAGAAGCAGGCGCCAGACTCCCAATGAAAGTAGGGCAAACGCTCGGTATTGTAGGGGGGATTGTAATTGGTCAAGCCTCTGTTGAAGCTGGTTTAACAAGTAATATTCTCTTAATTATTGTTGCTTTATCTGCACTTGCTTCCTTTATTACACCTATTTATAAAATGGGAAACACTGTGCGATTATTACGATTCCCATTTCTGATTAGTGCAGAATTAGGCGGACTTTTAGGCATTGTACTTGGATTTCTTTTTTTATTTACCCATTTATTCCGCCTATCATCTTTACGCAAACCATATGCCCTCTTTTATCCAGCAAGGAAACAATCCTTTAAGGACTCTTGGGTGCGGTTTCCTCTATCTGTAATTGATACAAGAGATGTACAAGCAAGACCACAGCACGTAAAAAAGACTGCAAAAGGTATTCCAATAAAACATAGATCTGATTTTGATGAATAAAGCGAGGTGCATCTTATGAGTAAAGTTAAAACAAAATATCAAATATCACCTATCTTTGTTTTCTTCTTAATTCATGGTGCACAATTTGGAGCGGGGGTTTTAGGCTTTGCACGCATCATCGCAAAGTCCGCAGGATACGATGGTTGGATAGGAGTTCTCATTGTAGGAATTACCATCCACATTCTCATCTGGATGATGCATTTCTTGTTAAAAGAAAATGAGGGGAATTTAATTGATTTACATCAAGAGCTGTTCGGAAAGTGGGTTGGAACAGGAATGAACCTACTCTTTGTGACTTACTTTTTCATTATAAGTATTTCCGTTATCCGAACCTATGTCGAAATTGTTCAAGTATGGATGTTTCCTACCGCTTCTACATGGACATTGACCTTTTTCTTCTGCTTACTTAGCTATTACATTATCTCATCAGGATTTCGCGTTATGACCGGCATATGCGTAATTTCTATCGCCGGAATTTTCGGTTATCTTTTCCTTAGTTTATTTGTTCTAAAATATGCACAGTGGGAAAATTTACTTCCTATATTTTCTCATTCTGTTCAGGATATATTAAAAGCAGCACAATCCTCTATTTACACGATGACTGGATTTGAAGTATACCTTATGATTTATCCATTTGTAAAAGGGGCACAAAAGTCTCATAAATTCGCACAATATGGCGCACTATTTTCTAACATTTTATACGTATTCAGTACTATGCTAGCCTTTGCTTTTTTTAGTGAAAATCAGTTATTACAAACAATATGGCCGCAGCTTTCTATGACACAGGTTATTCAACTTCCCTTTATTGAGCGCTTAGAGTACATTGCAATCTCTGCTTACGCTCTTGTCATTATGCCAAGTTTCTTACTTCCATTATGGGCTGCAACAAGAGGTACATATGAAGTCTTTCGTGTGAAACAAAAAAAGATTTTAATCGCTCTTTTGTTCATTACAATCATTATTTCACAACTATTAACAAATCGACACGATATTAATGATTTTATTAGCATGATATCTCATACTAGCTTTTTTGTTCTTTATATGTACATCCCGATTTTATTTCTTATTATGTGGGTGAAAAGAAAATGGAAAAAATCAAAACAAAAGTAATTCTCCTTTCCTGTTTCTGTATGTTTAGTATGACTGGTTGCTTACAAAAAACGATTATTGATGATATTCAGCTCATTCAAGGAACGGTTTTTGATACAGCGAAAGATGATAAAGTAAAAGTAACATTTGTTTGTCCCGTACAGGAAAAAGGAAATAAAGTTCAAGTTTTTGAAGGGGTAGGGAATGCTGTAAAACAAGTAAAAGCCGATACTGCTTTAACATCTTCCCAACCGTTTGCAAACGGCCAAATGCGCGTTGCTCTGTTCACAATGAACATCGCTAAAAAAGGATTGTCCACTTCATTTGACACGCTCATTCGTGATGTAAATGTCGGAAATGCCTTATATGTTGCCTTATTAGATGGAAATGGGCGTGAATTATTTGAAGAAAAGTATACAACCTCATCAAATGTTGCAATTTATATAAAAAAGTTATTGGAGCATAATATGCAAACTGGTCCTTTGCCAACCGATAATGTATATTTGGGTGCATTCCGTTATTATCGCGTAGGCCAAGACTACTATATTCCTATCTTAAAAAAAAGCAAAGACAAAGTAAAAATTACTGGTATTGCTCTTTTCAAGAAAGATAAATATGTCGGGAAAATCAAGCAACGAGATCTGTTTGTATTTAAAGGATTAGTTGAAAAACATCGATTAGATTCACAGGAATTCAAAACAAACCCTGGATACACAATCATTAATAATATTCGCTCTACCCCTACTTACCAAGTACATGTAAAAAACGGCAGACCTTCTTTTCTCATTACAGTGAAACTTGATGCACGTATTCAAGAATTATCAAGAAAATTTAGTTTGGAAAATAAGAAGAATACACAAAAAATTGCTAGATCTATCGAAAAACAACTCAATACAAGAGCAGCAAAACTCATTAAACACTTTCAATCTTTGGATGTCGATCCCATTGGCCTTGGGGCAAGATTTAGGCAGCACTATCGACCATTCAACTTAGAGAAATGGAAAGCAATGTATAAAGATGTACCTATTAAAGTTCAATATAAAGTAAATATTACAAATTCAGGGGTTATTGAATAATAGAATCTAACATAAAGATTGAACTCCTCCCTCTAGCATGGTACAACGGAGAAGGGGGAGTTTTTTTATGCCTTACATAGAGAAAAAGGAGTTACGGGAGAGCTTATGTTAAAAAAATTGATAAAACCTATTTTAAATGGGGTTCTATTTCTCTTAGTATTTTTATTTGCACATACATATTTAAAAAATGTTTCTTTCACTCGTTATTTACTCATTGTTATTCCATCACTTCTTGTCGGAATATTCGGAATCGATATCGCTGTATCATTTTTCATAAAGAAAGAAGAATAACAAAGATCTTATGTTACAATGGAATTCGGCACATAGTAAGAAAGGATGAAACAACATGTCTAACGAAAAAGGTCTAGATAAAGGATATGAACTTGTCGCAAAAATGCATGAAGTATTCGGACACCCAGTTACAGATGTACCAACAAAATTAACGGAAGAACGTGCAAAGATTCGCGCAAGCTTTATGCAAGAAGAATTAGAAGAGTTTTTAGAAGCAACAACTCTAGAAGATCAATATGATGCATTAATCGATCTTATTTATTTTGCCTTTGGAACATTTGCAGAAATGGGAGTGCGTCCAGATAAAGGATTTGAAATTGTGAATAATGCCAATATGGCAAAGTTATTTCCTGATGGAAAACCGCGCTTTCGCGAAGGAGACGGCAAAATTTTAAAACCAGAAGGTTGGCAAGCACCCGAGCCACAACTTCGCGCAGAAATCGAGCGTCAACGCCAAGAAGCATTAGCAAAATCATTAAAATGAAAATTATGTAAAAAGGAGCTATCCAAACAAGATAGCTCCTTTCCACTATTTCTTCTTTTTCTCTGTCGGTTGACTTTGCTTAGCAAAGTTAGATGAATCATCAAAATTCGGCTGTTTTTTACCAGCATTATTACTTCTACCTTTTCCCATATGTAACACCTCCTCACCTTACTATGCCCAATAAAAAAATCCCCTTGCGCACAAGAGAATTTTTTATATGTGCTAGATTCCAATCATCAACATCCATTATATCCTGTATGACCATCTGTCCCTTCGGAATCCCTTGTCGCTCCGCCGTACCAAGTTTGATGATGTTGTCCTTGATGATGGTGCTGGTCTTGTTGATGTCCATGATGCCCATGGTGTCCGTGGTGCCCATGATGTCCGTGGTGTCCATACTGTCCATGATGTCCGTGATGTCCATGATGCCCGTGATGTCCATGATGCCCGTGATGTCCGTGATGCCCATGTTGTCCGTGATGTCCGTGGTGTCCATGATGTCCGTGATGTCCGTGGTGTCCATGATGTCCGTGGTGTCCATGATGTCCGTAAACACCATATGGATTCACTGCTCCTATACCTGCTGCAACACCAATTCCTGGTGCTGGAAATACAGTCGGTCCCCCTAGTTGGCTACCCATTACAGCCCCTGGAGAGAATCCTCCTGGAAACCCTGGTGCTACCCCTGGCATTCCTGTTTGCACACCAGCTACAGATGGCGGGAATCCTCCTGCTCCTCCACCAATTCCCATCGGAGCATAGTGATGGTCTCCACTAATCATAAATCCATATGGTGCTTTATTATCTATCCCTTTCATTTCTTTCACCTCTTCTTCTCAAGTTTAGTCTACCTTTTTTATCATATTGCACACAATTGAATAGGTGTTTGTCTGTATAGGAATTCATCTTTTTTCCACTATGAAAAAGAGCAGCCTTCTTATAAAGGACTGCTCTTTTTCATCAGTTTGCAACAATATTAACAAGTTTTCCAGGAACGACAATTACTTTGCGAACTGTTTTCCCTTCAATTTGTTCTTTCACTTCTTCAAGTGCAAGTTGTTCCATTTCTTCTTTTGATGCGTCTTTTTTCATTTTCAGTTTTGCACGAACTTTTCCCATTACTTGAACAACAATTTCTACTTCATCTTCTACAAGTTTAGACTCATCAAATGTTGGCCAGCTTGCATATGTGATTGTTTCATTATAACCAAGCTTGCTCCAAAGTTCCTCTGCAATGTGCGGTGCAACTGGTGCAAGTAACTTCACGAAACCTTCTACATATTCTTTCGGAAGCGTTTCCGCTTTATATGCATCATTAATAAACATCATCATTTGAGAAATTGCAGTATTAAAATGAAGCTCTTCATAGTCTTCTGTTACTTTCTTCACTGTTTGGTGATATGCTTTTTCAAGCTCTTTATTCGGCGCATCTGTAATTTTCTCGCTTAATTCACCGTTTTCTTGAACGAATAGGCGCCATACGCGATCTAAGAAACGACGCGCTCCATCAAGGCCGTTTTCAGACCAAGCGATTGAAGCATCTAATGGTCCCATGAACATTTCGTAAAGACGAAGTGTATCAGCACCATGGCTTGCTACGATGTCATCAGGGTTTACAACGTTACCTTTTGACTTACTCATTTTCTCGTTGTTTTCTCCTAAAATCATACCTTGGTTAAATAGTTGTTGGAATGGCTCTTTCGTTGGAACAACACCGATATCATATAATACTTTATGCCAGAAACGAGCATATAGTAAATGAAGTACAGCATGCTCTGCCCCGCCAATATAAATATCAACTGGAAGCCATTGTTTTGCTTTTTCAGGATCTACAAGTGCTTCGTTATTGTTTGGATCGATATAACGTAAATAGTACCAGCAGCTACCAGCCCATTGCGGCATTGTATTTGTTTCACGACGGCCTTTTTTACCAGTCTCTGGATCTACAACATTTACCCACTCATCGATGTTTGCAAGTGGTGATTCACCTGTTCCAGACGGACGAATATTATCTGTTTTTGGAAGAACTAACGGTAATTCTTCTTCTTTCACCGCTGTCATCGTACCATCTTCCCAATGGATAATTGGAATTGGCTCACCCCAATAACGTTGACGACTAAATAACCAGTCACGAAGGCGGTACGTTACTTTTTGATTTCCTGCGCCTGTTACTTCAAGCCATTCAATCATTTTTGCAATTGCCTCTTCCTTATTTAAACCATTAAGGAATGCAGAATCGATGTGTTCCCCATCAGCTGTGTATGCTTCTTTCGTAATGTCTCCGCCTTTTACCACTTCTTTCATTGGCAGATCAAAAGTTTTGGCAAACTCATAATCGCGTTCATCATGAGCTGGAACTGCCATTACAGCACCTGTTCCATAGCTAGCAAGCACATAATCAGCAATCCAAATTGGTAATTTCTCTCCGTTTACAGGATTGATTGCGTATGCACCCGTGAATACACCTGTTTTTTCTTTCGCAAGCTCTGTACGTTCTAAATCACTTTTCGATTTTACAACATCAATGTAAGCTTCTACAGCTCCTTTTTGATCTTCTGTTGTAATTTCTGCAACAAGTGCATGCTCTGGAGCAAGTACGCAGTAAGTTGCTCCAAATAATGTATCAGGGCGCGTTGTAAAGATTGTAAATTTCTTATCTGTACCGTCGATATTAAAATGTACTTCTGCACCTTCAGAACGTCCAATCCAGTTGCGTTGCATATCTTTTAAACTTTCTGGCCAATCAAGCTCATCTAAGTCTTCTAGTAAGCGATCTGCATATGCAGTAATTTTTAGCATCCATTGTTTCATCGGACGGCGCTCAACAGGGTGTCCACCGCGCTCACTCTTACCATCAATTACTTCTTCATTCGCAAGCACTGTACCAAGTGCTGGGCACCAGTTTACAGGAATTTCATCCACGTAAGCTAAACCTTTTTCAAATAGCTTTAAGAAAATCCATTGTGTCCATTTATAGTAATTCGGATCTGTTGTATTTACTTCGCGATCCCAATCGTATGAGAAGCCAAGTGACTTAATTTGATTACGGAATGTGTTAATATTTTTCTCTGTAAATTCCGCTGGGCTATTCCCCGTATCAAGTGCATATTGCTCTGCTGGAAGACCGAATGCATCCCATCCCATTGGATGAAGAACATTATACCCTTGCATACGTTTCATACGTGATAAAATATCTGTTGCTGTATATCCCTCTGGATGTCCTACGTGAAGACCTGCACCTGATGGATATGGGAACATATCTAATGCATAAAATTTTGGTTTGTCTGTCTCATCTGGCGTACGGAATGTTTTATTCTCTTCCCAATACGCTTGCCACTTCTTCTCAATTTCTTGATGATTAAAGCTCATGAGATTCCCTCCTTAAAATACAATTTATTTTCACCGCCTAAAATACAAAAAACCTCTCATCCCTAAAAAGGGACGAGAGGTTATAGATTCCCGCGGTACCACCCTAAATTAATGTAAATACTTACATTCACTTAAATCCGTAACGTGGATGAACGGCCATTGCTACTTAAGTTCACAATCGCAACTCAAAGGCGAGTTCATAATGAAACATGGATTGACTTGCACCAACCGTCAACTCTCTAGACCCGTTTCGCTTACTACTACTCCTTCTCGCTGTTATTAAAAATATGAGTGAAGTTAAATATATTCTAAAACATGTTATATGTTCCGTCAAACTAAACTGCAATTTTTTCGTTCACTGTTTCTTCCACTTTTACTTTCTTATCAAAAATGCTTGTGGCAAAAAATGCTATTACAAGCATTACCATAATTGCTATAAACAATACTTCCATATTGTATAAATCAACAATTGCTCCACCAACAACCGGTCCAAACATTTTCCCTACAGTTGCTGCGCTATTGACAACCCCTTGATAAAAACCAAGTTTATCATTTGGCGCTAGTATATTTGCAATTGTTGGAACAGCCGGCCATACAAATAATTCTCCAATTGTTAATGTCACCATCGCGACAAGAAACATTGTAAATTGCTCCGCCTGACTTAATACAAAAAATGATGCTACAAAAATACCAATTCCGATCATAATTTGCTGCTTTAAAGAACGCTTCATTGCACGAATCATCATACTTACAAGCGGCTGTGCACAAACAATCATCGCTCCATTGATTGTCCATAATAAACTGTAATGACGCAAACTAATATTTAACTCTTGCATATGCGTTGCAATTGCCCCTTGCCACTGTACATACGTAACCCAACATAACGCATATGCTACACAAACAATAAGAAGCGCTTTAAATCCCGGTGTGAGCGAATACCCTTTGTTCATTTTAACTTCTGTTTGTAGACGTTGCTCTTTTTGATCCTCCATACCGCGAAAACCGATAAAAGCAATTAAAAAGAAAATAAAGTACAAAATAAAGTTTGCTAAGAAAATATAATCAAAGCGATAAGAAGCAACTAGGCCACCGCATGCTGTGCCAACAGCAATTCCGACATTTTGTCCAACATACATCGCATTAAATGCACGCCTTCCACCTTCTGGCCAAACTGCACCAACCATTGCATACATCGATGGAAAGACCATTCCCGAACCGAAACCAATTAATGCAAGCCAAATGACATACAATGGCCAACCATGGAAAAATACAAGACCTAAAATAGCAACAAGTGTAATCACAATTCCAAGTAACGTCGATTTATATCCGCCCCACTTATCAAACAATGTACCACCAAGCAAATTTCCAATTACGCCCGTAAGTGAGTTAATCATTAATACCATTCCGGCCACTGACAAAGATTTACCTAAATGGTCGTGTAAATAAATTGTATTAAAAGGCCATAAAAAAGAAGCACCTGTGACATTAATAATCATTCCAGCTACTAATAGCCATACTTTTCTTGGCATCGTGTCCCCTCCTATTCTGTTTTTTTCGTTCTTATATAACAGTAAAATTGTAGTCGTTTTTAAATAGGAAGGCAACTGATTAATAGTTGATGAAATTCAGATAATAGTAGAAAAAATACCGAACATTCTCTGCTCGGTATTTTTCCCTTACTCTTCTTTCGGAAGAACAATTCCTTTATACAATTGAACTGTAATTAAGTAGTAAATAGCGTAAATGACTACGAAAATAACAATTGGAACCCAAATGCGGAAGTACGGATCAATTAAAATAAATCCGAAGATATTCATACCAACTAACACATGGACAATACCTATAATTGCCGGAAATAAGAATACGAAAAATAACTCTTTATAAATAGATTTCGTTAATAACTCACGACGCACTCCAATTTTACGAAGCATTTGATAACGTGTAATATCTTTAGAAGCGCCAGAGAGAATTTTAAACATTAAGCAACTTGCCATCATTGCTAAGAAAGCAATTCCAAGGAAGAACCCCATAAATACTGTCCCGCTAGCAATCGTGTAAAATCCTGTATACATTGTATATTTACTTTGGAAGCTTCCTTCTTTTGCATTTTTATATTTCGCTTCCTGCAATTCGTCAAGTTTTTTCCATTCTTTTGTGTATGTGACAAAATCATCTGTTTTTCCAAGAAATACAATACCTTCTGTACCTTGCATATCGTTATACATCTTTTTATCAACAATTTTTATGGTATGATTAGGATGGACATAGAAAGGTTCTATTTTAAAGAATACTTCATTCCACTCTTCTGGCAGTACCTTTGCGTTAGGATCTTTTTCATTTCCACCTGAAATTGCTCCAACTGGAAGTTCTTCAGACACTTTTTTAAACTTAGCAACATCTTTTAAACTTTCCGCATTTTCACGATTAGATGTATCCATTATAATCGGACGATTCTTTTCTAAATCTTCATTTAAGTAGTAAACAAATTTATCGTCTACTTTATAGCGATATTCGCTTTTCTCTTGAAATGAAATCCCGTCTAAAATTTTCTTTTGTTCAGCTGTTGGATTATGAATTACTGCATCATATACTTCAAAAAGATCCACTGTATTCATTACATTATTTTTAAACGCCATCCCGCCAGAAATGGCTCCTGCACCCAGTGCAATTAACATCGCCACTGTTGCAAGTACTCTTGTTAAACTATTAATCCGGAAATTTAATTGTGCAAATGTAAAGGCATTCAATCCTTTTTCATTCCGCTTTTTGTTACTCTTTAGCTTTTTAATAATAACCGGAAGAAGTGCTCCGAACAGCATGTAAGTTCCTGATGTTACTGTAATTAGCGCAATAATAATGCCCATTTGCTTTAACTTATCCATATAAATCATGGAGGCATATCCAATTCCTAATAAAATAACTGCAAGTACCGCAATAATACTAGTTAGTTGCCCTTTCACTCTAATGCGCTCTGCTTGCGCATCTGCATGAACAAGTTGTAAAACGGAAATACGTGATAACTTAATACTGTTCATAATTGCTGATAATACAAATAATACAAAAAAGAAAATACAAGTAACGGTCATCGATGGAATATAAAACGCTTGATAACCACTTCCAGTAAACTCTAATTGTTTCATCAATAATTGACCGATTCCTTGTGCAAGCCCTGTACCAACTATAATCCCAATTACGAGAGAGGCAACTCCAATAATGACTGTTTCCATAAACATAAGCAAAGTAATTTTATGTTTCTTTGCTCCTAACATCATATACATGCCAAATTCTTTTTGGCGAAGCGATAATAAGAAAGAATTCGCATATAAAATATAAAAGAACGTAATAATTGCTAGTAAAAACGAACCAGCTTGAAAGACGAAAGTAATCGATTGAATGACCGAGTTAGATTGAAGAAATGCTTTATTCAACGCTAACGTTTGGAACATATAAAAAATTGAAATAGACATGACAAGACCAATTAGTAAGACGATATAATCTTTCAGCTTACTTTTTAATCCTGACATAGACAGCTTAAATAACATCCTGTTACCTCCTTTCTTACGCTTTTTTTGTGCCTAAATCTGCAAGCACATCTAATATTTCTTTATAAAAGTCTTCACGTGTTCCACTTCGATGAATCTCTTTATATAACTCACCATCTTGAATGAATAAAATACGCTCACAGTAACTTGCACTGTATGGATCGTGCGTTACCATCATAATGGATACACCTTGTTCTTCATTTAAATTCTTCATGGCTTCTAAAAGGCTTGTTGCATTTTTGGAATCAAGCGCTCCGGTTGGCTCGTCCCCTAAAATAATAGCTGGCTCATGCACAAGGGCACGTGCTGCTGCTGAACGTTGCTTTTGTCCCCCAGATACTTCAGATGGATATTTTTGAAGTATCTCTGAAATCCCTAGCATTTCTGCTACCTTTTCTACTTTTGGTCCAATCTTGCGTGATGAAACACCTTGAAGTGATAGCGGAAGAGCAATGTTTTCATAAATCGTTAAGTTCTCCAGTAAGTTGAAGTCTTGAAAGATAAATCCTAATTTTTGAGAACGAAAATCAGATAGCTCCCCTTGCTTCATCTTTGTAATATCCGTTCCTGCAATTTCAACAACACCACCTGTTGCTTTATCTAACGTTGAAATCACATTTAGTAATGTTGTTTTCCCAGAACCAGATGGTCCCATAATCCCAACAAATTCTCCCTCTTGAATCGAAAACGATACACCTTTTAAAGCATAAGATTGATTTTCACCTTTTTTACCGTACACTTTTTGGACGTTTTTTACGTCTACAACTGATTTGCTCATATACATCCTCCTACATGTTTTCTGCTTCCTATTTTGCATCTTTTCCCGAATCTCTACCATTGGTTAATATTACATTTACCTTACATTTTTGTAATATATATAAAGCTGGGCTTACATAAGCTCAGCTTTATATATTAACCTTTTAACACAAACTCATTTCCTTCATTATCTTGAAAGATCGCGAAAGTTCCCCAAGGCATTTCGTTTGGTTCTTGTTTAAACCCCACACCGTTTTTCTTCATTGTCTCATACGTCTCTGTCATATTGTCTGTTACAAATACAATTGATGCTTTTAACTCATTTGCATTTGGCATCATTGTTTTTGGATAAATAACTAAGTGTGACCGGGCTCCTTTTGGTCCTACTTCAATCCAACTTGCATTTGCCCCCATTGGGTCATTACGATATACTTCAAATCCAGCCTTCTCTGTCCAAAATTCAAGTGCCTGTTGTTGATCATCTACGTAAAGTGCGACTGTGCCAATATGTGCAATCATTGTTGTTTCCTCCAAATCTTTTCTCGGTTATCAAGCATAATATATTTCTCTATAAAAAGCGACTTTCATCATGCTTTATAAGCTACGAGGCAAGCTGGCTTATTTTTTAAGCAGCTTGTCACATCGTTAATTTCTGTAAAATTGTAAGCGTCCAATACGTAAGATTACAAAATAAAGTCAGGTCATACTTCGACCTGACTCACTCTGATTGCTTCGATTTTTGAGGTTGTCCTTTTTTACGATTACGTTGTTTCGCTTGAACAACTGGGTCAAGTTCATTTGAAAACTCAGCGTTATGCCCATTTTGTGTTTTTTGCTCTGGATTATTTTGATCAGAACGTTTTGCCACTTTTATTCACTCCTTATTAGTGCGGCGTAACAATCATTTGATGTTGCAATTGTCTAATTGCCATACGCACACGATTTAGCTGCTCACGCTGTTCATCATTCGCATGTTGCTGCATCACTTGTAAATCATTATAAGCTTGTTCTAACTTTAACTGAGCATCTGAATACTCCATTGTATTGTAATGCTCTTGCCTACTTCCAATATCTAACTGCTCTTTTGCATATTCCATCGCCTGTTCAGCTTGCGTAATGTATACTTCAAGTGATTGACGCTCTGCCATAACAAATTCCTCCTTGCCGTTACTTCCCCTTTAGTGTGTCCCTTCCATATCAACCTTATGAGTATGTTATAATGGATTTTGTTTTTACTGTACGCTCTTAAATGTAGGAGGAATATAAGTATGAAGGTTCAAAACCCTTTCCCATATACAAATGATAACAAACGTTACCATACGTGGAACTATCATTTACGAAAAGAATTTGGTGAAAAAATTTTTAAAGTTTCATTAGATGCCGGCTTTGACTGCCCGAACCGTGATGGCACAGTCGCATACGGCGGTTGTACGTTTTGCAGCGCTGCTGGTTCTGGTGACTTTGCTGGTGATCGTCGCGACGATGTTGTAACGCAATATTATGAAATGAAGGAAAAAATGCACACAAAGTGGAAGGATGGAAAATGTATTGCCTATTTCCAAGCATATACAAATACCCACGCTCCAGTTGAAGTATTAAAAGAAAAGTTCGAACCTCTTTTAGCAGAAAAGGACGTAGTCGGTCTCTCCATCGCAACGCGCCCAGACTGCTTACCTGACGATGTTGTAGAATATTTAGCTGAATTAAATAAACGCACATATCTTTGGGTTGAACTTGGCTTACAAACTGTTCACGAACGCACTGCGAACCTGATTAACCGTGCTCATGATTATCCAACATATATAGAAGGCGTAAATAAACTTCGTAAACATGGCATTAATGTATGTTCTCACATTATTAACGGCCTTCCGCTTGAAGACTATGATATGATGATGGAAACTGCACGTGAAGTGGCAAAACTTGATGTGCAAGGGATTAAAATCCATCTGCTTCATTTACTAAAAGGGACACCTATGGTGAAGCAATATGAAAAAGGACAATTACAATTTCTTTCCTTAAAAGATTACGTAAATCTCGTTGTTGACCAACTTGAAATCATTCCCGCAGACATGATTGTGCATCGCATCACAGGTGATGGTCCTCCTGACTTAATGATTGGTCCAATGTGGAGCTTAAATAAATGGGAAGTATTAAATTCTATCGATGCAGAGTTTGTACGCCGTGGAAGTTGGCAAGGAAAATTTGCAAACGAGGTGAAACAAGTATGAAATTAGAACGTGTCCTACCATTTGCGCGCACACTTTTACAAACAGCTGTCAAAGAGGGCGATTATGCCGTTGATGCAACCCTTGGCAATGGTCATGATGCTTGTTTTTTAGCAGAGATTGTTGGAGAGAACGGGAAAGTATTTGGATTTGATATTCAAAAAGAAGCCATTGAAAATTCCACTGCTCGCCTAAAAGAAAAAGGATTAGAAGAACGAACAGTTTTCATTCATGATAGCCACGATACGCTACTATCCGTCTTGCCAGCAGAAGCAAAAGGAAAAGTAACGGGAGCTATTTTTAATTTAGGTTACCTGCCTGGTGGCGACAAACATATCGTTACAAAGCCGAACTCGACAATTGCTGCCATTGAACAATTGTTAGAAATTATGGCACCGGAAGGAATCATCGTTCTTGTCATTTATCACGGACATCCAGAAGGAAAAATAGAGCGTGATGCTGTTCTACAATTTGCTGAAAGTTTGGATCAAAAACAAGCACATGTCCTTCGCTATGGATTTATCAATCAACAAAATAACCCACCATTTATTGTGGCCATTGAGAAACGTTAAATATATCGGCGATTTTTTTGATATATCGAACATAACTCCAATTATATCGGCGCAAATTAAAATATATCGGCGTTTCGACATGACATATCGGCCGCTCGACAAAAATCAACAAAGGGACGTGTGGTATGTGCACGTCTTTTTTGTATTGTACCACCCAAACAAAAACCATATAATGGATATACATATAATATATAGAAAGGTGGAAGTATTTTGTTGCTAGAACTAAAAGAAATCCAAAAGAAATATGGCAAACAACTTATATTAGAAAACATCCATCTATCCATTCCACAAGGACAAGCTGTTGCTATAGTTGGCGGCAATGGTACTGGAAAAAGCACTTTGCTCAAAATCATCGCTGGATTTATTCATCCGACAGCAGGCACAATTTACAAAGAATCGAGTATAAAGATTGGATATGTACCCGAGCAGTTTCCAGAAGATATTCGTTTTACACTCGAAGATTATTTATATCACCTCGGCCGTATTCATCACCTCTCAAAAGAGCATTTACAAAGTAAAATCCCTTCATTATTAGGAATTTTTCATTTACAACATGCGAATCATTCCGTTATAAGAAACTTTTCAAAAGGAATGAAGCAAAGAACAAATATTATGCAAGCGCTCCTTAGCGATGTTGATATATTAATGTTAGATGAGCCACTTTCTGGACTCGACCTAAAATCTCAGCAAAAACTGGAACATATATTGCTTACATTAAAGGAACAAGGTCTCACGATTCTCTTCACCTGCCATGAAAAACAACTCTTAGTAAGCTTGGCCGACCGAATTGTAACAATTGCCAATCATACAATTGCAGAGGACAAACTATTGGTAACCGATATCACTCAAAAAGAACATATTTATATAGAAGCGATCGTCCCACATACATTTTCTATCTCAGAATTACAGAAACAACCTGGCTACATCCATGTTACATATGCCGTAAAGCAGCATCTTATTCAATTGCACATCAAAAAAACTTACACAAATGATATACTTCACTATTTATTACATAACAATGCATCCATTACATTATTACAACCTAAATCGTTAAAACAAAAGGAGGATTTTTATGATTGCACTCATTCGTTACAACTTTCTTGATTATACAAAGTCATATAAATACATACCACCAATTGCGATGTATATCGTAAGTTTACTTTTTGTTTATGCCTACAAACCAAACCCAATTGTTTCCACGTATTTAGAAACTGCTCTTATGCTCTATTTACTTGCAGCGTGGATTACCATTACACTATTTCATACAGAAGACCCTGTTCAAGAACAAATTACTCTTTCACATACTAAAAATATACGAACCTTATACCTTGGCAAATATGGAACAGCTCTTCTTATTTGCAGTATTCTTTCTCTTATTTCTGTTATATATCCTATTGCCTTTCAAATGTTTAAAGAAAAAATGACGCTTTCCTTATTTATCACAGGATTTCTGTCCCACTTTTCTTTATCTATACTCGGCGTTTCCATTGCAACACTATTTACACGAAACATCATAAAAAAAGCAAGCACAGCTTGGCTTTCCCTTTCATTTATATTACTGATTACGATTGCATCCATTCGTCTCAAAAAAGAATGGCCCGAACTACTATGGATTTTTCCACCTATTAACGATTTTATGATGCTGAGTTCTTATAAACATAACTTGGCTATCCATACACTATGGCTTACTGCATGGTCACTTGCATATTCCTTTATTTTAATGATTTTGTTTCTTTATCTTGCAAGAAGAAGGAACACGTAGACAAAAACGAGAATTGTTAAATTTAAATTATGAAATTAGGAGGATATACAGAAATGATTGGAATACTAGCAGGAATGGGGCCGAAATCAACAGGGCCATTTATTGACACCGTAGTAGAACAATGTCAACAAATATATGGGGCAAAAAATGATATAGATTTTCCACATATGATGATTTACTCTTGTCCGACACCATTTTATATAGATAAACCTATTGATCATGAAGCAATGAAACAAGCAATTGTCACTGGCGCTCAAAGACTTGAAAACATAGGTGTTGATTTTATTGCCATGCCATGTAATACGGCTCATTTATATTTTAACGAAATACAAAATGCAGTCGCTCTCCCTCTTTTAAATATAATTGATGAGACGCTGAAAGAACTACCAAATCATATTCATAAAGTGACCCTCTTAGCAACAAATGCCACTGTGCAATCTCGTATTTATCAAAACGAAATTACAAAGCTTGGTATAGAATATATACATAAAGAGAGTTGGCAAAAAGATACAATACAAATCATTTCAAGCATAAAAAAAGGTCATCTACATAAAGCAAATGAATTATGGAATACTCTTTCTATAGAGTTAGCAGAAACAGTAGATGCTGCTATCATTGCCTGTACCGATTTAAATGTTGTCACAAACAGCGAAACTGGCAGCCTTTACTTTGTAGATTCATCTGTATGTCTTGCAAAAGCGGTTGTGCATCAATATATAAGAAACAAATCACAACTTACATCTTAAATATCCAAAATAAAAACAACCGACTCTTTTAAAGGAGCCGGTTGTCCATTTATTCTTCAATTGATAAAAATATTTTAATACTTCCATCCTTAGAGTAAAATTCAAAATCCGTTTGATAGGCTCGTTTTATATCACTTTGCCAAATTTTTTCCCAAGCGTGAAATACACCTTGCGGATTGCTATTGTCTACTTCAACAACGTAATAATTTCCAGCTGGAATAATCATTTTATGTGCCGCGACAAGCTCCTTTTCTGTGCCGATATACAAATCATACTCACCTGTATAATCACTTTCATAGTTCGTATAAACACCATATACGTCACCTTTTAAATCAAGCTGAAGAAACTCTTCCCATAACTTAAATATACTGTGTATATTTTGGTTACTTGTTCTCACCTTTTTCCCATACACCTGTTTTTCAGTAACTGCTATATTCATGTATATCCCCCCAATATTTAATAAGTAAAGGGTAACATACAAAATATGACAACAGTCTGTCAGCTTTTATAAATATATTCAATTTCTTCTCTATATTTCTTTTTTAGCCATAACGGTTCTACAATTTTTACATTTCTGCCAAACATCAGCAAAAATGGTAATATATTTTTATTAATATCATATTGAAAAGTGACTTGTACATCTCCCTCTTCAAGTATTTCAATTTCTTCATCCGTAAAGAAATCATACAGTTTACCTAATGTACTTTTAGAAAATAACAGCATAATCTGTTCTAACTTTTCTTTGCGCTCCTTTATAAATTCAGGCTTTCTATCATAAACAATCTCAGTATTATCATCGATTATGTCCATTCTTCTAATTCTAGTCAATTTGAATACTCTTAAAGCCTTTCTTAATACACAAACTGCTTCTAAATACCAGCTACCATTCATAAAATTTAGTTTTAATGGCTGAATGATTCGCTTTGATAGATGTCCTGTTTGTGATACATATGAAATCTGCAGTTTCTGCTCCTTCTCAATCATCACAAGCACTTTTTTCACCTTTTGTTTTGTCTCTTCTTCTATCGTTTCTCGGTGTAACGTAGAGAACGAAACTGTCATATTTGACGTGTGATCTCTCTTTGTTTCTTTCAATACCTCTATTTTCTTTTGCAAAATGGATAATTGCTCGTCATCAAAAAGCTCGCTTTTTAAAGTTAAACCTTCTAGTAAAAAACGCTTTTCCTCTTCGCTAAATGTAAACTTGTCTAATCGATAATTATCAATTAGCGTAAAACCGCCATTCTTTCCTAAATAAGAAATAATCGGAATGCCAATCGCCGATAACGCATCAATATCTCGATAAATCGTTCGTTTGCTAACTTCAAATGTGTTGGCTAACTCTTCAGCAGAAATGATATCTTTTTGCAGCAAATAAATAAGTATCGAAAGCATTCTCTCTGTCTTCACTGACTCCCCTCCTTATGTGCTAATAGTAAAAAGCCACTCTTAAACAGAGTGGTCTTTTTACGTCACTGCGCCATTTTCTTTCGGTACATCTTACCGTTCCAATAGAAGAATCGTGAAGTGAAACCGCCATATTTCACAATGCGCCGTGCTATATGCTGCATATTCTTTTTCTCTAAAACTTTTTGATCCGACAAATAAATCCCCAATAATCCGCGGCTAATTAAACGATGAAATTTCGCATGCGGCAAGTCACTAATACTTTTTTCCGCCTCTTGCACAAAATGTTTCATTCTTGCTAATATGACCTGCTCATTTTCATAATAGCTACAAAAATTCAAATCACCGCCAATTCGGTCTTCTTCTTGATCAATGAAATAATCCAGTAAAATATGAAGACCTTGCACGTAAGGAAAATACCCTTGTTTAATCTTTATAATATCCTCATCAAGTAATTCGTCATGGAAAGCATACGCCACGAGACAAAAAATTCCAAGAGTTGATCCTGCGCATGCTGAAAATTCAAACCAGCTCATTGGTGGAACACTTTCTTTATGAGCTTCAAACCACGTTTGTAAACGCGGCTCTCGTTCTTCTAATTTCACGTGCTTATGAATTTGCAAATCACAATAATAACATGCAAGTTCATGAAGAATAGGTGCAATTTTATCGTAATGCTTCGTTTTCCTTAACACATCCTGACAAGTAGCTACAAGTTCATCTAAATATCCACCATCATCTTGGTCATCACGATATCGATAATAATTGCCACCACTTTCACTTTCAGGTGTTAACGCCATTAACATTGATTCATGAAGTGCAGCAAAATCTTTCGGATCAAGCGATGTACTGCGATCACATAAATTATCTAAGTAATCGCTAATCGTCTGATACGCTACAATAAATCGAATACATTCCTCCCTTTGCTCATTTGCAAGTAGAGCTAAAATACTACCACCCTCACAATGAAACGTTTTATGTTCAATACTTGCAAGCGCTTGATTATGGAGTTCGTCATTCGGAATATGATAAGCACGCTCTTTCCACATTGCCAGCTCATGGTGTACTACCGGAAACACATCACGGTATACTTTCGCCATGAGCGTTATGGGATTACTCGGTACGTTCACTTCGGCCTTCATCTCCTCTATTAAATGTACAAATTCATTATTTATTTGTTTCTATTCTGTTATTGACATGCATTTCAGTAAATGACTTGATATAATTAAAAACTTCATCTCGCTCATACTCATTTAATAACTCATGATAACAATTCGGCCATTCTTTATACGCCTTATCACTGATTTTTAAATTATCAAACCATTTACGGACACTTGTTTTATCTACTAGTTTATCCTCACACGCCTGCATTAGCAAGAGCGGAACGTCTGGGAACTCATCTATTTTTTCATGAGCAATTCGTGTAGATTTTATCAATTCACTATACCAGCGAACGGATACCTTGCGCAAGAACAATGAATCATTTTCCATTGCATCGCGAACTTCTTTATTTCTTGTTGACATTTCCACTGTAAGATTCGTCGGAAATTGTAATTTCGGCATAACAATATTTAATACCTTCGCCAGAGCTCGAAGTGGTGCCGCTGGAGTAGCTAACACCCCTAAGCATGGTGAACTTAATATAATACCATCTATATCTTCGCGCTTCGTTTCTTCCATCATTCGAATGATGATAAGTCCCCCCATACTATGTCCCAATAAAAAAATAGGTAGTCTATACTTTCTCGCTTCTTTTATCCATACTTTGACCTCTTCTATGTATTCATCAAACGAATTAATATGTCCTCTATTTCTTGACGTTGTTCCATGAGCAGGAAGATCTCCCATAACAACATGATACCCAATGTGATTCCACTCTTCTGCCAGCGCTTCATAACGTCCATGGTATTCCATGGCACCATGCACAATTACGATAACAGCCTTTGCCGATTCCGCTTCATAATTCCACATATAATTCTCCTCCATTTCACTCTGTTTCATAATTTGATACACTAAAAATAGTCTCTAGGAAAGGAAGGCTGAACATGATCTATTCTTACAAAGATAAAAATCCGAAAATTGCGAGTAGTGCTTTTATTGCTGACTACGTTACGATTACAGGTGACGTTACAATCGGTGAAGAATCCAGCATTTGGTTTAACACTGTCATTCGGGGGGATGTGTCTCCAACCATCATCGGAAATAGAGTGAATGTACAAGATCAATGTACCCTGCATCAAAGTCCGCAATATCCTCTCATTTTAGAAGATGATGTTACAATTGGACATCAAGTAATTTTACATAGCTGCATGATAAAAAAAGACGCTTTAATCGGGATGGGGTCTATCATTTTAGACGGTGCTGAAATTGGTGAAGGTGCTTTTATCGGCGCTGGAAGCTTAGTTTCACAAGGAAAGAAAATACCTCCTCATACACTTGCATTTGGACGTCCCGCAAAAGTCATTCGTGAATTAACAGATGCAGATCGAAAAGATATGGAACGTATTCGTAAGCAATATGTTGAAAAAGGACAATACTATAAATCATTACAAAAATAACTCTTCTTGCTGCCATAACAATGGCAGCTTATTTTATGAAAATACAAATAGTTTCTTTACAAAATTTTATCCCGCTATTTTAGGGCAGCCCGATTGGTGAGGGCTCATAATCAGTGGGGAATGAAGCCCCCCTGATTAAAGTTTCACTTTATTATCTCCTCAACAAAATCTTATTAAAATAGAAGATATCATCTCAATATATATGTAAATGAGAAGGAAGATGTTCCATGAAGATGAAATCTGTCAGCTCCTTATATAAAATAGCGTGTTACATTTTCAAAAGAATTAACCGTTATTTCGATCAAAAAACATTAAATGTCTTTTTCCGTATCATTACACACATCGGTGATGCAATCTTCTCTATCTCACTCGTCCTTTGTCTTCTTATTTTTTTCAAAAGGGATTCTACAAATTATGCAGCAGCTGTTTCCTTAACAATGAGCCATATTCCTGTACAAATGTTAAAAAGATGGTATCCACGTAAACGACCTTATTTAACAATCCAAAATGCAAAATATCCATCGCATTCTTTAAAAGGCTATTCTTTTCCATCTTGGACACACAACAGCCATTTTTTCTGTTATCATTCCATTTATTTCTTTTTACATGTAAGTAATTCTGCATATTCTTCTTTCGTATTCACATTTACAAACCATGTTTTTTCTATATTCCATTCATCTCCCGTCACATACTTTACATTACAATGTGATAAAAGTTGCTCCATGCTCCGTTTTTCTTCGTCTAATAACTTATAAATTTTCTCTTTCACATTCTTATGATACGCCCCTAATAACGGCTGCTTTCTCCCCTCAACAATCGGAATAATCGCTTCATACTCATCGTCAATTTGTCCTGTTATTTGTTTTATCCATTTGCTAGAAATATTCGGCGTGTCACAAGGTGAAATCATATACCATTCTGCTTCAAGATGCTCCATACCAGATACAATTCCTGCAAGCGGTCCTTCTCCTTTATAGAAAGAAATATCTTCTATAACAGGAACTTCTATTAAATGAGCTACACGTTCTTTTATGCTAGCATGACTAATGACAACTATATCTTGCATTACATCCTGCATCACTTGAACAATCCGTTCAATAAACGTATACCCTTGCCAACTTACTAAGGCTTTCGGTTCTCCAAAGCGTCTAGACATACCACCAGCTAATACAATTCCTGCTACGCTCTTCATTGGCGATTTAGCTCAAATATAATATGCCCGAGCTCTGGCAAAATCAATTTATTCATCGCAAGACGCACAGCTCCAGTCGAACCTGGCATAGCAAAGACAACCTTTCTGCCCATTGTTCCCCCAATTGCTCTACTTAACATTGCTGCACTCCCGATATCCTCTAAATAACTAATCGTGCGAAATAGCTCACCAAATCCAACAATCTCTTTATCTATTAATGCCGAAACTGCTTCAATCGTTACATCGCGCTTTGTAATACCAGTTCCTCCGTTTGTTAAAATAACGTCGACATCTTCTTGATGATATCCACTTAATACAGCTTGCCTAATACTTTCTTTATCATCTTTTACAATTTCATAGGCAGTTACGAAATGACCTGCTTCGCTTAATAACTCATGTAATACCTTACCGCTTTTATCCGTTGTATCTGTACGTGTATCAGACACAGTAATTACTTTACAACGCACTTCTTTTGGCGCTTGTTTTTTATGTTCTACTACACTCATGCTCATTCTCCTCTTTTAACAAACTCTATTTTATTTTATCATACCCGATTCAATCCCTTGCTTATATGAAGCACATCACACTTTCATCATTATGTAGTGACGACACAAAATAATATGTTACAATATTAGTATATAAATCCATAAAGAGGAATCTTATTGTTTCTTCCACCACATATCATCTCTACGACTCACTCAATCACAATTACTATTTTTCACATTCTATAAATCGAACCGTATTTTCACAATGAGGAGGATATACATGGGACTCTATCAAAAACTTACAACAACATTTCTTCTTTTGTTTGCTGCTTCCATAAGTGCAGGATTTGCGTTAAAAGATGCTGTACCTCATGCAACGATTGGCGGAATTAGTTTTGCCACGTTTTTTTTACTATGCAGTGCATTTTGCGCTGGAAAAGCGCGTCAAAAGAGAAGATGATTGCAAATATTCCGCAGTAAGCCAATACTTTGTAAGTCTTGCAAAAAAGAAATCAAATCTTATGAAAAATCATGGATTCATATGCCTACCCCTAGTAGCGGGATGACAAATATAAAAAATATATTGAACTGAATGGACAAATATATTGTAATGCTTGCGCTGAGGTATGTACGAAACAAAATAATGAGATGAAATAGGAGGTATTTCCAAATTGTTTGAATCTAACCGAATTCGCTTACGAAAGTTATCAGAAGACGATATTCCGACTTATCATCTTTGGCGTAACGATCCTGAAGTTATGCAAACAACTAGCCCTATACTTGATACATATTCATTCGAAGAGACCGAAGCATTTTGCAAACAAATCATACACGCAGCTAATTCCAAAAGTTATATCATCGAATTGAAAAATGACAACCTCCCAATAGGAATTACCTCTCTCATTCAGATTGATTCCTATAACCAGAACGCAGAATGTATCATCGATATTGGGCAGAAAGATTACTGGGGACAAGGATATGGTAAAGAAGCATTAACTCTATTATTAAACTACGCTTTTCGAGAATTAAACTTACATCGCGTTTCTCTACGAGTATTTTCGTTTAACGATAAGGCAATACATCTTTATAAGAAACTTGGCTTTCAACATGAAGGGACTTGTAAAGAAGCGATATTTCGAAATGGGGCATGGCATGATATTGAACTTTTTGCACTATTACAGCCTAACTATAAATAAAAAAGGTTTTGCGCGAAAGCGCAAAACCTTTTTTATTATATTATAGACCAGCTTGCTCTTTTAAGTCAGCTGCTTTGTCTGTACGCTCCCAAGGAAGATCTACATCAGTACGTCCAAAGTGGCCGTAAGCTGCTGTTTGTTTGTAAATTGGGCGACGTAGGTCTAACATTTTAATAATGCCAGCTGGGCGAAGATCGAAGTTGTTACGAACTAATTCTACTAGTACCTCTTCAGATACTTTCCCAGTTCCAAATGTATCAACTGAAATTGATACTGGCTTCGCTACACCAATTGCATACGCAAGCTGTACTTCTGCTTTTTCAGCAAGACCAGCTGCTACAATATTTTTCGCAACATAACGTGCTGCATACGCTGCAGAACGGTCAACTTTTGTTGCATCCTTACCAGAGAATGCACCACCGCCGTGACGAGCATATCCACCATAAGTATCAACGATAATTTTACGTCCCGTTAATCCAGCATCCCCTTGTGGCCCACCAATTACGAAACGACCAGTTGGGTTAATAAAGAATTTTGTTTCTTCGTCCATTAATTCTGCTGGCACAACAGCTTTAATTACATGCTCTTTTAAGTCGCGATCGATTTGTTCCCATGTAATTTCCGGATGATGTTGAGTAGAAATTACAATTGTGTCGACACGTACTGGTTTACCATTTTCATCATACTCAACTGTAACTTGCGTTTTACCGTCTGGACGTAAATATTCTAATGTTTCATCTTTACGAACTTCCGTTAAACGACGAGCTAATTTGTGAGCAAGTGAGATTGGAAGTGGCATTAATTCTTTCGTTTCATTACATGCGAAACCAAACATTAAACCTTGGTCTCCTGCACCAATCGCTTCAATCTCAGCATCAGTCATTTGACCTTCACGTGCTTCTAACGCTCGGTCAACACCCATAGCGATGTCAGCAGATTGTTCATCGATAGATGTTAAAACTGCACAAGTTTCTGCATCGAATCCATATTTTGCACGAGTATACCCAATGCCTTGTATTGTTTCACGAACGATTTTTGGAATATCTACATACGTAGAAGTTGTAATTTCCCCCGCTACCAATACTAAACCAGTTGTTACTGTTGTTTCACAAGCTACACGTGCATTTGCGTCTTTTGATAAGATCGCATCTAAAATTGAATCAGAAATTTGGTCACAAATTTTATCTGGATGTCCTTCAGTTACAGACTCAGATGTGAACAGATGACGTTGTTTTGTCATGTGGTAAACCTCCCTACAGTAATTGTATATATTGTACGGAACTCATCCTTAACTTGCCACAAATTGCGACATTCATTTATTCTCCCACACAAGTATAAAGAAAAACCTTTCCCATTATATAGAGGAAAGGTTTGGTTTGCTACTTGCATACTGCTTTTTGCCCTTCGCTCTTATCGTTCGAGACCATTCGCCTCGCACAGGTTTTAGCACCTATTCACTTGTTTTTACCAGTACAAGTGAGGTTGCTGGGCTTCATCGGGCCTGTCCCTCCGCCAGCTCGGGATAAGAGAGTATCCGTCCCAACCTATACTAAAGAAATGCTATTCATTTGTCAATTAATATTCATTTATTCCTACAAGTTTTTCACGCTAAAATATAAATAAGAAAATTATACATTCACACAAACAAAAATAAATAAATAGTATACATTATTTATATAATTGTGTTATACTTTTGATGGGGATTACGAGAAATATTTCATAAAATGAAAAGGATGGTATATAAACTATGAGTACTGTGAATGTCCAAATTGGATTACATGAATTACTGAACGGAAGCAATGCACAGATTCAACTAAGCGTTCCGCAGTTAGTGGAAAAAGTACTGATGAGAAATGAAGGAAAACTAACTTCTACCGGTGCTGTTTCTGCTTCAACAGGAAAATATACAGGACGTTCTCCTAAAGATAAATTTATCGTGAAAGAACCATCGGTTGCAAATAAAATCGCTTGGGGACCTGTAAATCAACCGATTTCTGAAGAGCGTTTTAATAAATTATATACAAAAGTATTAGAGTACTTAAAGGAAAAAGAAGAACTATTTGTATTTAAAGGATTTGCTGGCGCTGATCGTAACTACCGTCTGCCAATTCAAGTTGTAAACGAATATGCATGGCATAATTTATTCGTTCATCAATTATTTATTCGTCCAACTGAAGAGGAATTAGCAAATCATAATGCACCATTCACAATTGTTTCTGCACCAAACTTTAAAGCAGATCCAGCAGTTGATGGCACAAACTCTGAAGCATTCATTATTGTTTCATTCGAAAAACGCATTGTGCTAATTGGTGGTACTGAATACGCTGGAGAAATGAAGAAATCTATTTTCTCTATTATGAACTTCTTACTTCCTGAACAAGATATTCTTTCTATGCACTGCTCTGCTAACGTAGGGGAAGAAGGCGACGTAGCATTATTCTTCGGCTTATCTGGAACAGGTAAAACAACTTTATCAGCTGACCCACATCGAAAATTAATCGGTGATGATGAACATGGATGGTCTGATAATGGCGTATTCAATATTGAAGGCGGTTGCTACGCAAAATGCATTAATCTTTCTCATGAAAAAGAACCACAAATCTTTGATGCTATTAAATTCGGATCCGTATTAGAAAATGTTATAGTTGATGATAAAACACGCATTGCAGACTATAGCGATACAGCGTTAACAGAAAATACACGTGCTGCATATCCAATAGATGCGATTGACAATATCGTTCTACCAAGTGTTGCAGGACACCCAAATACCATTATTTTCTTAACTGCTGATGCATCTGGTGTATTACCACCAATCAGTAAGTTATCAAAAGAACAAGCTATGTATCATTTCTTAAGCGGTTACACTAGTAAACTAGCAGGGACTGAACGTGGTGTTACATCTCCACAAGCTACATTCTCTACTTGCTTCGGTTCACCATTCTTACCGCTTGATGCATCAAGATATGCAGAAATGCTTGGTGAAAAAATTGAAAAGCACGATGCAAAAGTATTCTTAGTAAATACTGGTTGGACTGGCGGCGAATACGGCGTTGGGAAGCGCATGAATTTAGCTTATACTCGAGCAATGGTTCAAGCTGCATTAAACGGTGAACTGGATAAAGTAGAAACCGTAAAACATGATATCTTCGGTCTAGATGTTCCACTTCATGTGCCAGGTGTACCTGATGAAGTATTAATGCCTGAACAAACATGGGCTGATCAAGCTGCTTATAAGCAAAAAGCAATTGAACTTGCTAATCAATTTAAAGAAAACTTCAAGAAATTCGATAATGTCTCAAAAGATATTATCAACCTTGGCGGTCCAACTGCTTAAGAATGACTCTTACCCATATGAATAAGTATGTTGTAAATCAAAATAAAGCTACGCGTACTCACCGACAAAACCCAATGCGACTTTATCGGTTATACACATACTTACAATAAAAAAGAAGCTTACGATAAAAAACGTAAGCTTCTTTCTTTATATAAAATCCTACCTTCAAAAACCAAACAGAGTGTCTCACTTCTTTTGAAGAAGGAACGTTTTATACTTATAATCTATTTCTGCTCATCTTTCATGCTGTAATACCCTAAATTAATGACAATTAAGATGTAACCACCCATAATCCCAACAGCAAACGCCCACATTACCATATGATGTTCGATTTCATACATAATAATTGCACCCAGTATCGCTGCTGCAAATCGATTAAACATTCCAAGGGACGGTGCCTTTGTTTTTTTTACAATGCTATCCCCAAGCTTTTCAATGCGTCTGCCTAAAATCCAAACACAATACATACTAACTAGTAGACCGATTCCCACACCTAAAAAATGTGCAGAAAATGGAGTCATTGCCCATCCTAGTAGCATAATACCTAGCAAATAATACATTTGAATTTTAAACGCCCTTAATGACATACGAATCATACTATGCTCCTTTACTGTTATTCATTTCTATCTACATACCATCACATTTTATTTGTTATATTTACAAAAATCATATAAACACTGCGTTTATGTTATTAAAATACTTTTACAAAATAACATTATACAAGATTTTTACTGCCTATCCTAAAGATTTTTTGACGTTTTTGCAAACATTTTTCTGTCCATTTCCCAAAAAATTGATATCAATCTATAAACATATGGATATGATGTAGTAAGCACATAAATAAAGGGGGCGTCTGATGATTTATTTTTTATTGGCTCTTATTCATTTCATTGTTCCAGCACTTATTGGCCTTTCTTTATATTGGTACACAAAAAAGCACAGTATCTTCTATGCTGTTCTCGGTGTCCTTCTTCCCGGCATCATTCTCATCACATTATTTCGTATACCGTTTCTTAATTTAATCCCTCTTATTACTGCTATTCTTTTTCTCATATTTCTTCCCAAAATAAAAAAATAGGAAAACAGATCACGATTGATCTGTTTTCCTATTTTGATATATGTTCTGATATGATTGCCTGTGATGCTCGCTCTTCAAATTTCACAAACCATAATCCGAAAAAAATAATACATCCACCAATGATTTGCTGCATAGAAATATGCTCTTTTGCCCATAACGCTGCAAATAACACTGCTACAAGTGGAGTAATATACATATACACCATCGTATGGGATGCTCCGATTTTTTGAACCCCTATATACCACATTACCAAACCAAATACTGTTACAAAGAAAATAGAATATAAGAGCGCAAACCATGTCATTCCTTTTTCAATTTGAAATGGTAATAAAAAGACATGCCATCCACTCAGTAGACAAAGTGGAATCGCCCCAACAACCGCTGACCAAGCAGTGACACGTAGTGCTGTATATTTTTTTATAAGTGGTCCCGCTAATACTGGATAAAGCCCCCAACATATTGAAGTAATAACCCCAATCCCATTTCCATAGAACGAGCTGGCAAATGAATGGCCCGCTCGTAACACAAGTACTGTGCCTGCACAAGCGATAATAGAACCGATGAATTTTCGAATAGAAAAATTCTCTTGTTTCAGCGAAATTGTAAATAGTGTTGTAAAAATAGGTGAAATAGAAATGAGTAAAGAAGCATTTGTTGCAGATGTATATTTTACAGTTTCCATAAATAATGTTTGATATAGTATAATGCCAACAACACTGACAATAATGAGCCTCGGTATATCTCTTCTCTCTATATAGAGCGACTTTTCAATATAAAACGTAAGTAATAATAACAGCGGTGCTGCTGCCATCATCCGAAGTGCTGTAAATTCAATCGCTGTAAATTCTAATAGCCCGTATTTCGCAATCGTATAATTGATGCCCCATATAACCACAACGCTAAAAATTAATACTTCAATTCCCCATCTCCTCATTCTTATCTCCCCCATAAGAATAATTATACAGAAATTTCAATCCATTTTGCGTTTTTATTATCTAAAAAACTCCATAAAAAAGGAGCATATTTTTGCTCCTCCTTCATTCATTACACTCGAATATGAAGTTTCATATTTGGATTATAAAATTGACTCGGACTCTTTAATTGAAAATACTCACCCGATTCATGCAAATCGACAATCAATTTATCATCCATAAATACAAGCTTTGTACGATCTGCGATAAATTTTAATTTATTTGACGCAACGTCTACATCACGTTCCTCTTTTTCAGATACAGCTACTAAATCAATAATTCCACTCATTACACAGCCGCACCCTTCGTTATCATAAAATAACTTCATAAATTTCGTCTCGTTTGGAATCGTATCCATAATTTTTTTATAAGCTGTATCTGTTACAGTTACATACATATTTATCCGTCCCATCTTTATATATTTTTACATTCTTTTATCTGGCTATTGATCCCGCTTTTTTAGGGCAGTGAGATGATCTATAAAAACCTTGTCTTTTTATTCATTCTCTCTTTTACTAAAAAAGGCAAGGTTTTTATCTAACCCATTCTATACTCAAATACACTTAAAAAATCAATTATTACTGATTTACAGAAATTCCTATTTCATAAAAATCTCGCTCTTGCAAAATAGGGGATACATACACAATAGATTTTACAGTTATATTTAACGGTACAGTTGTAATAATAAAGTCTACATCCATTCCTTCAATATCTCCTTGTAACACCCTTTTATTTTTCCCTTCTATAAACTCTAGTTGATCACCATACCGTTTATTAATACAGCTTTTCATATACTGTTCCCAGCTTTTTCCTTCCCCTGTAAGAAGTAACACTTTTTTTCTATTTTTATTAGGGAGTTTTCCTATTGCTGCAATCCTCATAGTTACTTTTGCAACTTCTTCGTCCGGAATATCTGTTAGTTTCAATTGTTTTCCCCATTTTATATACGCCTTTTTTACTAAATCAAACGTTTCTTTATAGTTTTTCTTTATATATGCACACGTATCTTTTTCTGGAGCTTTTATTCTAGGAAGGAATTTTAATATATAAAATGTATTTCTACAATACTCAATCATTCCATATACAAAATCTTCATGACTAGCTAAATCCATTTGTAATTCTTGCTCCAACATATCAATGAAATTCTTTATATAAACATAAGCCTGTATTTTCCCTTCTGTATAAAGCGTTAATTCTTCTCTTTTGGAATTTGTTTCATTTTCACTTACATAACTCGATAATTTAATAATGATAATTAACAACACTTGTTCTTCAATATGTAAAGGTCTATTTCCATCTTTCTTTATAATGTGCTCCCCTTCAAATATTTTTTTGTAATATAAAGATTCAAGTGTATTTTTAATAACCCATTCACTAAATTGTACTTTATATCCTTGATTCATTCGCTTAAAAAGAATTGCCAGAATAAAGACTAATCTTCTTCGGTCGTTAGAATAAAATAGAATTCCTAGTTTCTCCTCAATATAGTCTACATAACTTAATAGCACTTCTTCTTTATATTCTGGAAAAGGCCATTCGTCTTCTATAAAAGCTTCTAAATAACGTTCAGAAAACATAAGTATAATTTGAAACTCATTCCCTATAATTTGTAACGGTTTCTTTTGTAAAGACAAACCAAATTTCTTTATATATCTGGCAAGCCTTCTTAACACTGTATTAGTAGAAGAAATAGGTAGATATAAATTTTCTGATAAAGATGTAACTGTGCTTGAACTTTCTTCTAATAATTGCTGAAGAACTAAAAACGTTCGAGACTGTTTTAAAAGTTTCGAAATCACCTCAGAAATTGATTGATCTTGAGGTAAAGATAACTTTACACCTTTTCCTTTTTTAGAATGTATCGTTGTGCCTGTTGGTAATAAATCATTAATCACTACTATATCTTTTCGTATCGTTTTACTAGAAGAATTCAACCGCTTTTCCAATTCTAAAAGCGTGAACCACTTCTTTTCTTGAACAAGAATATTTAATAAATTGATTTTGCGCTCAATTTCTTTTTCCATCGTTATCACCTTCATTTCTATTCTAAAGGAATTTTAGATTTTTTCCAAACTAGCTGCAAAAACTTGATTAAAATATATACTCTAGCGATTCATTAGACATCTTCGCTCTGTTTATTTTTATTTCTTGAAATGCTTTACAAACTTATCGGATTTTTTGTCTTTTAAAGAATCAATCATTTTCCTTTTGGTAAAGAAAAGAGGTTTTATATGCGAACGTGAAAAAAATGGCACTTTATACTCGCTTTTGCTGTCTCGTTCATTTTATGGATTGGTGGCAATCTACTTTATAATAGTTTTTAAGTTGCTTCAGGGGCATGGCTTGATACATATTCTACTAATAAGGACGTGAATATGTATTAGCAAGTTTTTTTAATGAGGATTGAAGCGAAATACTATCCACTTCTTTTAACCAAGTTCATTCTTTCTTTAGTTGTGTTAATTGAGAAGAACAAGTGTTTATAAGTGAATCCTTTGCCTGTTTCTTTGTATGCTTCATTTCATTGCGCTAAAAAGTGATTGAATACAAAACGAGAACATCCGGTTGTTTTAGCAATTAGTATCTCTTGTTCTTTATTTGGATAGAGGCGAAACTTATACGCTTTATTGACTAACGTGCCTTCCACCTCCTCATTGGGCTATGCCCTCCACATTCCTTGAGGTGGGTATCTTCTCGCCTAAAAAGATAAAATCAAGATGAAAAGACAATTCCTTCAAAAAGAAAACGGCCCCTCATGCAGAGAGATGCCGTTTTCTTTAATCGATTATTTTTCTTCGTCTATAACTCTTAACATACGATTTAAAAATGCTGCTGCTTCCGCACGGCTTGCCGTTCCTTTTGGTAAGAATTGATTTTGATCATTTCCTTTAACAATTCCTAATCCATATACACGTTGCAGCGCTTTTTTATCATAAGCTGCATCTTGATCTATAAACGGAACTTCTTTTAATGCTCCAGTAATTCCTTTGCTTTGCAAGGCACGATCTACCATAATGACTACTTCTTCACGCGTAATCGTATCATTTGGTGCAAATATACCATTGCCTCGTCCATGAATGATACCAGCTGCCGCTGCTCGGTTTATGCCATCTACTAATGATGGATGTGCCAATCCAAGATCTTTAAAGTTTGATGTTCCTTCCGATAATTGTAAAGCTCGCGCAATTAACGCCGCAAATTCTGCACGTGTTACAAGGCGCTCTGGCCAATACGAACCTTTCCCATCTCCCGCCATAATACCTTTTTTCGCGAGCTCACGAATTTCGTGTTCATACCATTTTCCAGAGATATCATCTTTTTTCTTATTTTTCGTGTTATCTATAACTTCGGGCTCGTCTTTCTTCTCTTTTTGCTTGTTGTCTATAACTTCAGATTCATCTTTCTTCTCTTTTTCTTTGTTATCTATAACTGCTAAATCTACATCTTGAGGATCTTGAAATCCTTTTGGTGTAATAATATATTGTTTAGTTGTTTGCTTATCTTGAGGCACCTTTTCATTGTTATGATATACATGCAATCTGCTAGGCTCACTATGGAACACTTCGACTATATCTCCATAGTTAAACTTTACATTTTGTATTTTACTAACGAAATCTTTCGCCCCCACTTGTCCGCTTGTCGATACGGAGAGCTTTTCTTGTCTTGTATCTTTATCATATACTTTGAAAGAATAGTATGTTTCTGGAAAACGGTAATGAATTGTCTTCGTTACATCCGTCGTAATAGCTTTCAGTTGACGATTAGCATGAGAAATACTGATAATTGCACTATTCCAATCACTCAACCCTTGAAAGACTATACTATCCCCATAAGTTACTTTCATAGGGACAATAACCGCATTCTTATTACCTTCTTTATCAGCAATTTCAACCGTTACAGATGCTGAGTCAAATTGCCTCATATCTATACTTCTATTCCCTGTCAAATAAACGTTAGGTGAAAGATTCGTTACAAGCTTTGTTACGTCAATATCATTAATGGCTCCTATATCAACTGTAGTTGGAACTGGTATTCCTCCCATTGGAACTTGGTACTTTGAGACTCTTTCTTCCACAACTGGTCTTAAATCTCTTCCCTTCCATATTTCTTTTTGAAGTTTAGGTAAATGTTTAATCCTATTTTTTGTTTTTTCTGACGGCATCAAACCCCATATTTCAAAGAAAGGAGTTAAATCCCGATTTGCCACCTTGGATGCCATTGTTATAAACAGTTGTTTTTTCTCTTCATCCGATCCATCCCCTAATTCTTCCAGTGAAGTTAAACGATACATCTGATGCAACTTCGGATAAAAATTATCTCCAAAAGCTAAATCTAGCTGCCAAAACATCCCTAATTTCACGAAAAGATTATCAATCTGATCATAATTTTTTTCTGATTGAGGCTTCATTAAATAAAGAAATATATCGTTATATCGTTCTTCCGCTTCTAAACGTGAAGGATTCCCAAAAGCTCTTTGCACTGCCATACTGTAAATATTTACCGTAACCTCGGTTAAACCAGACCATTTCCATGTTTGTTGCCTTTGATGCCCTGCTTCATGCCATGGTCCCCATCCATCTTTTTCAAAGTGTTCTAAATCTAAAACATATTTCATAGCATCGGAAACATATCCAGTTCGATAGTTTGTCGCATACATCCAACCATCTTTTTTATTAAAATCTTCAACAAAATGAACGTAATGTGTATCAGCCTGTGCTACACCTGTATACTCCTCTGATACTCCTGATACTTTATCTTGAATTCGAATCGCTTCATCATGCTTACGCAATAACGGTGAGGGATCTTTTCCTCCTAAATATTGTTTAGCAGCTTTATACGTCACTGTGAATAAGCTTCTTTCTCCTTTTAATTCTACAGCATAAGCATTAGGGAACTTCTCTAACATTGCATCCCAATCTTCTTTCGTATGCTTTCCTAATTCGAAATATGGGATAGGCGTTCCACCACTTGATACAGTTACTTTTGTTTCTCCATTCAGATTAGCATTTTCAAAATATAGCATTCCACCTTTTGGAGCAGAAATTTCATTTTTCCCAGGTTTCAAATAAAATTTCTTAGGATTACCATCATAGGAATATGTGCCTATATATGCTTGAATATTTTGTTTTCCTTCAACATGGATTATTATTGTTTCATTTGGTTTAGCGTATAGCCCTGTTGGTTCAAATGGACTGAATGCAAAGGCACGCTGATGAATATTCGCAAGGTGATCGACATTCCCCTTTCCTTTCAAAAGAAAAGTACGCTCTTCTAATGTTGTTTCTATATTTTCTATCGACTCTGCTGCTGCTTTCGTTACTTCAAAGGTTCCGCTAGCAAATGGAACCCACAAAATATTGATTGCAAGCAATGTTTTATAAGTCATCGCGCCATACTTTTTTTTACTTTTTTTCATTCTTACTATCTTTCCTTTCTATCTTGTTGATTACATACAAAAAGCCGTTCCTTTAAGAGAATCTTATCATTGTAACATCTTCTCTAAAAAGAACAGGCTAAATTTTATAAATAAAAGGTTTATTATTACAAATAAAATCATGATGTATGAGTGTAAAAATAGTAAACTACTTTTACACTCATACATCATCCTGTCTAAAAAGAACGATCTTTTTAGACAGGATGAGTTTGGATTGGTAGTTTCTACATAAGGAATTTTCATCGGCAACAACATGTACTTAAATGCTCTTTGTTCATTATTATTTTCTTATATCGGTACTGTTTATACAATACGAATAAGTTCCTTTAACAAAAGGAAAATATAATTATTTCTCTTCACAATCCCAAAAACAGCGGAAACAAAAGAATAATCAAGATGAAGTGGCAAAAGAAATCATTTTAAAAGCATTGCGATTTAGAAAGCTGGAGAAAGGGGCCCGTCAAATTAAAATGACATGAGCGAGTCAATTTCAAGTTATCTACAATTTAAAGCATATACGTAGAATCATGAAAAAATACGGGATTGTTTGTCCGATTCGTAAGGCAAACCCTTATAAAAGAATGATGAAAGCGACGAAAGAACATCGCGTTGTACCCCATCTATTAAACCGGGAGTTCAAACAAAATCTCCCTGGAAAGGCGCTTCTAACAGATATTACTTATTTAGTGTATGGTAAGAGTAAGAGAGCTTATTTGTCTACAATTCTAGACGCATCCACTAACGAAATCTTAGCGTATCATGTTTCAAAACGACTTACGTTAGATCTAGCTACTCATATCCTGCTTAAACTAAAGAAAAATAAGAGAATCAAATTAGCTGAAGGTGCATTTATTTATTCAGATCAAGGAACTCACTACACAAGCCCTACCTATCAAAAATGAGTCAAGAAGTGTAAGTTAGGACAATCTATGTCGAGAAGAGGAAACTGTTGAGATAACGCCCCACAAGAATCATTTTTTGGTCATTTTACATGAAGCACATGTAAAGTCTTGTGAGTCTTTTGTGCAATTAGAAAATGAAATTAAGAACTACATGACGTATTACAATCATTATAGATATCAATGGAATTTAAAGAAGATGACCCCTGTTGAATACAGAAATCATCTTCTTGATGTTGCATAACTTTTTTTCAAAATATCCTTTACAAAGGGTACAGATTCAATCTGCTTTTTGTAAAAAAATTTGAGTAAAATTAAATATACTGATTACCGATTTAAGCGCGCTGATGAATCTTTTGACATCACACTATTAATCTCATCTTCTGAGACGAGATTTAAATCCCCTGTGATCGTCAATTTGAGTACACTAGCTGCAATCGCGAATTTAACCATTTTGTCTGGATCATACTCATGCAATGTTCCGTGAAGAAGCCCTGCACTGAATGCATCTCCAGCAGCAACTCCCTCCATTACGTGCATGTTATACACATCTGATTCATAGAATTGATCGCCTGTGAGAAGAATAGCTGACCAATGACTTTCTTCAACAGAGTAGATGTTTCTTAGCACACTAGCAACCATTTTACAGTTAGGATAACGTACAGTAACTTCTTTCATCGCTGCTTTGAATACCTCTTTCTGATCAATCCCTTTGGATGTGTCACCATCGAACGCTTTAATACCTAACGACGCTTCGAAATCTTCATCATTAGCAATACATATAGTAACATAGTTCATCAATTTAGACATCACTTGTTGGGAATGTCTTGGCGTCCACAGCTTGCTACGATAGTTCATATCACAGACAACTGGAATGTTATGCGCATGGCAGTATTCGCAAGCTTCGAACGTAGCAATTTCTAATTCCTTCGACAGCGCCGGAGTAACCCCTGAGAAATAAAAGTAATCGATATCAGCAAAAATTTGCTCCCAATTGAATTCATCATGATTCATCATGGAGAATGTGCTATAAGCCCGGTCATAGACGACGCTCGTCGAGCGAACGCTCGCCCCTTTTTCAAAGAAATAGATACCTAGACGACCGTCACCACGTAAAATTTTATTCGTCTCTACGCCATACTTTCTCAACGTATTTAACGCGTTTGTACCAAGTTGATTCGTAGGAATCTTAGTCAAATATGAAACTTCATCACCTAGTAAAGCTAAGGAGACGGCAACATTTGCTTCAGAACCACCGTAAGTGCCTTCAAACAAATTAGTCTGCAAAATCCGCTCATTCCCTGTTGGTTTCAACCGTAACATTATTTCACCAAAAGTTAGTACTTTCATCATTTATACTCCTTTCCTTTGATTATATTCATCTTGTCTACATATTGCTTAGCAATTTCTGTTACCTTGGCAAAATCGCCTTTCTCAGCAGGAGCCATCAGATTACCACCGATCCCTACTGCAATAACGCCTGCTTTGAACCATGTCTCCATATTGTCTAGACCAACGCCACCAGTTGGCATAATATTAATATGTGGCAAAGGTCCTTTCACCGATTTCACCATCGACGGTCCGAATGCATCTCCTGGAAACAATTTAATAATGTCTACTCCTGCCTTCGTTGCTGTAATCATCTCATTAATTGTCATACATCCAGACATATAAGGAATATGATATAGGTTACATATCTCTGCCGTTACTGCATCAAAAGCTGGGCTAACAATGAATTGCGCCCCTGCCATAATGGCAATTCGTGCCGTTACTGCATCCAATACAGTCCCTGCACCTATCACAACTTCTGGATCATTCGCATATTTGGCAGCCATTTCTGCAATAACTTGATCTGCTTGAGGAACAGTAAAGGTTAATTCAATTCCTTTGAGCCCTCCAGCAATGACAGCTTCTGCCCCCTGCAAGGCTTCCTCTTTAGAAGCCCCACGAATTACAGCGATAACTGGGTTTTGCACTACTTTATTTAAAATTTCTTGCTTCTTCATCAGAAAACACATCCAATTCTATTTCTAAATATTGTCTTATTTTCACAAGAAAGATAATTAATTAGCTCACTTTGAAAGTGTTATCGAACAATTTAGCATAGATCGCTGTCCACGATTTTTTGTCCTCATCTTTTTGAGCTTATCTTCGATTATCTGATTTGCTTGACGATAACAAAATGTTTCCCATTCCCTATAAGCCATAGACAATCAAAGGTGATTTAAACTTTATTTAATCGTAAAAGAGTTCTTATCGACCATCTTCTCCAATTGTCCCATCTGTATGATTTTTGTAGATGTTATTTGAATTTCTACCATAATTAATAATTAGATAAATAGACTCAATACTAATACAGCAAGTAAACCTACAACAGAGTTAGTCAATTCCAAGAGACCCCAAGTTTTGAACGTATCTTTCATCGAAATACCAAATGTCTCTTTGAACAACAAAAAACCTCCATCATACATCAATGTTATCGTGTTAGAGCCACATGCTACAGCTAGTACCATCAAAGCTGGGTTCAAGTTAAATTGCGTAACCAATGGAGCTACCATACCTGCTGACGTAATCGCAGCAACAGCACCTTGCCCAGTAAGGATACGAATGATAGCTGTAATAATCCATGCAATAATAAATGGTGATACTGGAATGTTACTTACCAGGTTAACGATGTGATCAGATACGCCACTATCGATAATAACTTGTTTTAGAATACCACCAGCTGTAATAACTATCAGAACGTCGGCAATTTGCGCTACACCTTGGCTCATCGTCTTAGTCATATCAGTCATATTTTTACCTCGACGAAAACCAAGCAAGATCATAGCTGCGAACAAGGCAATCAACATCGAAATTTCTGCTGAACCAACAAAGGTCAGAATATGCCCCGTCACTGAGTCTTTCCCAACAACCGGTTTAACAATGGACGAAATAATCATCAGAATGGCTGGAATCAGAGGAATCGTAATTGAAGTGCCAAAGGATGGCAATTGATTTTTAGGAATTTCATCCACTGGTTTCAACATAGAATCCAAAGGCATTTTATTCAATCCTGGAATCAGGCGAGGCAGAATAATGCCTGCGCAAATCAATGAAGGAATGATAACAACGATACCCCAAATATAAACTTGAGAGATATCTGCATTGAACGCTGCTACGAGGGCTACAGGTCCAGGTTGAGGTGGAAACAGGCTGTGTCCCATTGTTGCCCCGACAACGGTCGGAATAATCAAGCGCATATACGGTATATTCGCTTTTTTAGCAATATTAAGTATGAGTGGCACGGCGATCAAGAAGGCTACTTCATAGAACATCGCAATCCCGAAAATGACTCCAATAACCAGTAATCCAACTGCTAAATATTTCGTACCACATTTGACAATAATAGTATCAGCAATTTGTTGGCTTGCACCACTATCTGTCATAATTTTACCAACAACAGCTCCGAAGATGATAATCAAGGCAAGGTGGCCAAAAATACCACCCATTCCTTGTTCAACGGTTTCGACAATGCCTTGAATCGGCATTCCTTCCATGATAGCAACAAAGATGCCTACAACGAGAAGTGAAATTACATTATGCAATTTGAACTTCAGGTTAAAGAACATCAATAATGCGATACCTACAACTATCCATAAGAGTGATACCCCTTGTGTCATTATATTTCCCTCCGCCTAGTCAAGGTTTATTGTGAACATCATTTATTGTAAAATGGAAAATAAATTATTTCCCTCGTTTTTCTAATGATTCCCATATACCTGTTAGGTACATAGCACCTAAAGCACGGTCGTACAATCCGTATCCCGGACGTCCCGTTTCTCCCCAGATCATACGTCCATGGTCCGGACGGATATACCCATCAAAACCGTTATCATAGAGTGCTTCCATGATGCGGAATAGATCGAGCGATCCACAAGGTGAATAGTGAGCTGATTCGTAGCAGTCTTTTCCATTACCAATAAATTTCACATTACGAACATGAGCGAAAGGAATACGGCCACGTTTTGTAAATTCAGCAACGATGGAGACAACATCATTCTCTGGATCTTCACCGACGGAGCCTGTGCAGAGCGTAATACCGTTATAAGGCGAATCTACCATATTGCAAATAAAGTTCAAATCATCACGATTCTTCACAATCCGTGGCAAACCAAAGATAGAGTAAGGCGGATCATCAGGGTGAATTGCCATTTTGATATCCACTTCTTCACAGACTGGAATGACTTGCTCTAGGAAGTATTTTAAGTTTATACGCAAATCATCTTCTGTAATCCCTTGGTAGTGTTCAATTAATTTCGTAACATGGGCCAAACGTTCTGGTTCCCATCCAGGTAATATTGTATTTTTGTTCTTAGAAATAACTTCTCGTGCCACTTCTTCCGGTGACTTTTGCACACCTTTCAGGAAAAATGCCATCGTTGTTGATCCGTCTTCAAGACTATAATCCATTTCTGTCTTCATCCAGTCAAATACAGGCATGAAGTTGTAACAAATTACTTTAATCCCAATTTTAGCCAACCGACGAACTGTCTCTTTGTAGTTCTCAATATATTTGTCACGAGTTGACAAACCCAGTTTGATATCTTCATGGATGTTAACAGACTCAATGACTTCAAGCTCCAATCTATGCTTCACGACGTAATCTTTCATAGCTTGAATCTTATCCATTGGCCAAACTTCACCAACAGGAACGTCAAACAAAGCACCGACAACTCCTGTTATTCCTGGAGTCTGGCGGATATACTCAATTTTTACAGGATCATCTTTCTCACCGTAATGACGCATTGTCATCTTCATTTCCATGTCATCTCCTCTAAGTATTTAGTGACATTATTCAGTCACATATTTGTGTAATGTACTTCTAACAGAACCTTGATCTTGGATCATTTCAATGAAATATTGTTCAATCAAATCAGACATTCCAATTGCACAAAGATTCAAACCAAAAATCACCTCATTGGATAATATTGGATTCAAGCATTCATGTATCAATGTTTTATCGTTCATGCCGATCTCAATCTTACCGACATAATCTTGCAATTCTTCTAACAATGGATCTGGGCTTACTTCGAACGATTGAAGCTCGTCATTAATCCCCATCAAGTAACGCAGCCAGCCAGCGATCACTAACGGAATGTATTTTAAATCTTCTACCTTTACTTCCGAAGATTTAACATAGTTCTTGATTGTCTCACCGAAACGAATGCCGACTTTTTGTGAAGTATCAGATGCAATTCTTTGAGGTGTATCTGGAATATTAGGATTCGAGAAGCGTTTTTCGATAACTTCTTTGATAAAGTCTTTTGGATCGATAATTCCTGGGTTTTCAACAACCTTCAATCCTTCGGAACCAATTTTGTCAATCAATTTACGCAAATCAGCATCTTGGGACTCATCATAAATTCGGTTAAATCCTAAGAGTGAACCATATACTGCTAATGCCGTGTGTAGCGGATTCAAGCAAGTACATACTTTCATCAAATCTGCTTTATTCACAGTATCACGATCTGTTAAGATAACACCCGCTTCTTCCAATGCTGGACGACCATTTGGAAAATGATCTTCGACGACCAAATAATGGATTTTTTCGGTGTTTACGAAGGAAGCAAGTTTCATGCCCTGTTTCTCAGATACGAATGGCATCATATCTTCGATCCCTTCGGCTTCAAGCTCCTTCGCAATATCTTCATTAGGTATTGGAGTAATGCGATCAATCATCGAGAATGGATAACTTATTTTCCTCTCTTCTGATACATAGTTTAAAAACTTCTTATCTACAAATCCTAGCTCAAGCCAGCCATTAGCAATGGTCATAATCGCCTCTTTCAAACGTTGACCATTATGGGAAAAGTTATCTGTAGATACAAGCGCTAAGGGAATTTCTTTTTTCAAATAACGTCGGTATACAAAATAAGTCAATTGACCCATTGGGGAAATCAATTTCTCAATTACAGGTCCAGTCTTAATATCTTTCGCTGCTTGTGATGACAGATTACCATGAGAATCTCTAGTAACATATCCTTTCTCTGTAATCGTAAGCGTAACCAGTTTCAGACTTTCAGCCTCGAAAATTTCTCTCAAACAATTAATATCTTCTTGATATCCCAAGAACAGGCTCTCAGCCGTACTTGCAATCAATTCTTTATCAAAATTTCCATCAGCTTCCATCGTAACTGTTAGCGAACGATTTTGATTTTTCCTATAAACTTCATTGATAATGTCTTCACCAAAGGTTTCAACCAGAACGATACCAGTCTTTAACCTTTGTTGATTCAACAAATCCGAAGCGATTTTTGCATGGAAACAACGATATAAATTTCCTCCTCCAAAGTGAACCCATTCAGGCGTCTTTTTTGTTTGTACACGTACTTCTTCTTGATCAAAAGATGGAACAATGATGTTATTTTCATCAAATTCCGAACGTTTGGTTAGATAATCATCGATGATCTTCATCATACCTCTCCATTCATCACTCTTTATAGTTTAATTGTTTCCATATAAGAAACAAGGTTTCTTATATGGTTAAAGTATATATTTTTACAAACCGAAATGCAATCGTTTTCAAAAAACTGTCACATTTATACTCTGTTTGAGAGAAATGCAATAAAAAAACAGAATGGAATGTTCCATTCTGTTTTTAGGTCATTACAGACTTAATTTACCTATAATTTTTTCTCTATTTTATCTTTCGTTAATAACAGTGAATCAATGATATCTCCCCTCAAATTATCATTCATACGATACTTCGGTACACTGATACTGATTGCCCCATGGTTCTTACCAAACTTCGTCAGAGCGATTGCTACACATTGGACACCGAGTTCATATTCTTCATTATCTACCGCATACTTTCTCTTTCGAATACGCTCTATCTCTGCCATGAAATGTTCAAAATTCGTAATAGTATTCTCTGTATACCGAATAATCTCAGCTGCATGATAATAATTATATATCTCTTGATTAGGTTTCGCAGCGAGTGTCGCTTTTCCCATTGCGGAAGCATACAAAGGAATTGTCTGTCCAACACGAGAACGCAAGTTAACCGGTGAAACGGCTTCATATTTCCGTAAATACATCATACGTCCATTTTGTTCAATACCTAAATGTAACGTCTCCCCAAATTTCGAATGAAGTTCCTCCATTATCGGTGCAGTAATCGTCTCAATATTGAATTGCTTTGTTGCCACAGCTCCATATCCAATCAAGCGGCTCCCCATCGTAAATCGATTCGTGAGCTCATCTCTCATTACTAAATTCAAGTCAAGGAGGGAATTCATGATTTTCGATGCAGTTCCTTTGTTTATCTTCAGAACAGTACAAATTTCCATCAAGGTCACCGGTGTCTCAATATCTCTTAAATAATCTATAATTTCAACTGCCTTATATAAAACACTCCCGTACCTTTTCTTCTCTGACACAGCAACTCTTCCTCCGTTCCCAACTGTATAGTAAATTAAATAATTTACATTATATCATAAAATCATACTTATTAAAGGGGGAGGCAATCCCTTTCTTTTCCCCTTTATATGGATGAAAAAATACTTTGTAGGAAAGGAAACTTACTAATTTTCTTCTATCAAGGATGATTCTTTTTGATATTTTACGTAAAAAAGAGGTTGTCCAGAGTAGTTATTCAGCTACTTTGGGGACAACCTCTTTTAATACTATTAAACTATTTATATGATAAATTTAAATTATGTTTTTCTGTCCAATATTTTTGATTGCTAGTATCAAACGAAAACTCAATCCATCCATTTGGATCTTCACGATAAATATTTACAATCGATCCAGTAGACAATCTACCCACCTTATTTTGTTCTGGAGTAATATTTTCACTTCTAATTTTACCATTGAATGGAAATGGTATTTGATAATAATGTGCTGATGATTTTACCGTAGCTTTTGTCCCAGCTGGATACAACTTATATGGAATTGCCGATGGTAACGCATCAACATTTAATATACTTGGATTTTTTGAAAGCCTTTTTGCATACATATAGTCTTCTGCCTTAAAAGGCTTAATACGCTCCATAATATTTGCAATTTTAGGAGCCCATTCTTTATCTGTTGCATACTTAACATTCATACCCGTTAACGTTGGGCCATTATAATACATTCCTGTTTTTTCTAAGTAACGCGCACGTACATAATTTGCATTATAAGCAATACTTTCTCCATAACTTTGTAAATATTTCGCATTTCCAAATGGATCCCAATCATATGCACGTAATCCAAATAAGTTGTGTTTTCGATATGCAATTTCAGATTTTCCATAACCCGATTCCAAAATAGCATGTGCAGCTAAATATAATGCATTCACCCCATGATTATTTTGCGCTTCAATAAAGTCTTGTCCATGTCCTACTAATGGGCTATCAGGATGGTATCTTGCAATAAAGTTATCAATCTCTTTACCTGTAATATTGGAAGCTAATGTTAAATCTAATTCTACATATGATTTAGCAGTAATATTGTGTTTCGCATTTTCTCCTGGCTTTTTATCCATTACACGTAACATACGATTTAAAAATGCTGCTGCTTCCGCGCGGCTTGCCGTTCCTTTTGGTAAGAATTGATTTTGATCATTTCCTTTAACAATTCCTAATCCATATACACGTTGCAGCGCTTTTTTATCATAAGCTGCATCTTGATCTATAAATGGAGCTTCTTTTAATGCTCCAGTAATTCCTTTGCTTTGCAAAGCACGATCTACCATAATGACTACTTCTTCACGCGTAATCGTATCGTTTGGTGCAAATATACCATTGCCTCGACCATGAATGATACCAGCTGCCGCTGCTCGGTTTATGCCATCTACTAATGATGGATGAGCTAAACTAAGATCCTTAAAATTCGATTTCCCTTCTGGTAATTGTAAAGAACGTGTAATTAAAGCAGCAAATTCTGCACGTGTTACAAGACGCTCTGGCCAATATGAGCCCTTTCCATCTCCCGCCATAATACCTTTTTTCGCGAGCTCACGAATTTCGTGTTCATACCATTTCCCAGAAATATCGTCTTTTCGGTGAACCTCTTCTTTATTTGAGATTACAGCGGGCTTATTTTTTTCATAATAACTTTTCGCACCATTTAAAAAAGCTGGCCATGTCCCTCTTGCAATTATTTTTGCTGGACAATTTTTTCCACTCCAATGTTGATGTTTCTTTACATTATCTATTGGAATATTTAATTCCTGCATTAAATAAGCTGTCAATTTGCGAGCATTTTCTACTGCTTTCTCATAGTTTCCATCCTGATTTACAGCAATTTCAATTCCAATTGATTGTCTATTTCCAGTCCCGTTTGTTCCATCACCTGCATGCCATCCATTTTCATTTAAAGGTAAATGTTGGTAAATCTCTTTGTCATCTACTGTAAAATGCCATGATGCACCGCGACTTGTACTTCCTGTCGCTTGATTCATCAAATATTTAGCATGATTTTTTGCATCCGCACCTCTTCTTTCATTAGCAGTTTCGTGGATTGTGATATAACGAGGGTCCATAGCATAACCTGGGCGAATTTGTGGATTTCCTTTTGGAACAATCCATTCAGTAAACTTCACACCATATATATTCCCCACATTTAAGCTTGATGGCGCGTATTGAAGAGAAGCATCTTCTTTATAATTGACTGTAGACTGAATAAGAGAGGCCTTTGTTCCTTCAAATTTTGCAGATGACGAATGAATCCACTTTATCCCATTAGACGTTTGAATTTGAAACCATTCTCCAGCTTGTGTAATCGCCTCAACAGATTGAGGTTGTAAAACATCATTCTCTTTGAATGCATGAAATGGTGCTGAATATACAGATGTTACTTCTTTAATTTGTATTTTTTTTGTATCTTTCGGTAAAGAATATACTTCTCGTTCTTCAAGAACATTCTCTTTATTTTGTACCCAACCTTTTACAGAATCAGTTTCAATATAATACCAGTTTTCTTTTTTCTTAGTTGCTTTTACTACCTGTTGAGATACTTGATGTATAATTGGAGTATTTAAATCATAAGAAGAATATATAGGCATTTCTTTTGGAATATATACAAGAAAATCGCCTTGTATTTCACCATTTTCTCCTATTTTTTCACCTTTTCCATCTTCATCTTTCATATGTTCTTCTATACTTTTCAGCACCTGTATATCATAAGATATTGCTTCATCTAATTGTTTTACAGAGGAAGCTGAAGCTGCAAATGCAGGTGTTGCGGTCATTCCTCCCTGAAGTACCACTGTCATCGCTAAAACATTTAAAATCTTCTTTTTTATCATCATTGTTACACGAAATATCCTATTTATTTCGTGTTTGATACCTCCTTCTCCTAAGCAACATGCTATTTATTTATGAAACAAGCAATTATATAGTCGTATATCTTTCTTATAAAATGAAACTTTAATCAGAGAAGGGGTTCTTTTTCTCCCTCTGATTAACAGCTCTACTTCCACCTTATCATCTTGAGGTGGAAGTCTTCCTGCTCTAAAATAGCAGGATAAACAAAAGCGATTTTTACGTTATACTGCCTTTTTCTTAGAAGAGTCTTCACTTAAAATTCCTATAACTTTACATACTAAACTATCATTGATATCGTAGTAAATTTCTACTCCTTTTCTTCTTCCATATATTAATTGATGCATTCTTAATTTTGTTAAATGTTGTGATAGTGTCGATTGTGCCATATTAAGCTCTTTATAAATTTGCTTTCCATTTTTTGAATCACCCTCCATTAATAGATTCAATATTCTTAAACGATCCGGATGTGCCATAATTTTTAACTTATCTGCAAAATCCTCTAACTTATCTGCAAAACCTCTATATTTTTCTAGATTTTTCATTATAACCATAATCCTTTCATCTTAATATATAATTAAAAAGCTCAAAACAGATTAGAATTACCATATAGATGTAAATCACACGCAGTAGCTTTAGCCTTTACAAAGCCACTAGTATTAGTACAAGTAATATACTACAATTAATTATTTTATTTTTATATAATAAAAACTCCTTTTTACAAAGGGAATTTTATTATAATTGCATTTACCCCAACGGAAAAAATCTCCCCGTTCAATATGAGAATCATCTTTTGAAAACCGTCCACTTTCTTTTTCATGTTCTTTACAAAGAATAACATCTATCATTTAGAGATGTTATTCTTCTTCATCTATATTTTTGTTACAAACCAAAAAACCCCCCCTTATAAAATTCACATAATTCTCACAAATCACACGATAAACTCTTCACAATTCAATCTATAATAAATGTATAAGTACTACTCCCTAATTGACTTAGCTTGTCTAGTTATACCCCCGTCCTGAATATACGAAAAAAGAACTTGTAGCGAGCTACAAGTTCTTTTTTCGTATATATCATTTAAAAGATGATTTTTTTACTATATTGTTTGCCAACTAATAAGTCATACTGAATCAATTTATATTGTTCTAACATTTCTTTTTGCTTATTTGTTAATTTTTTAATATGTGTTCCATCTTGATTCACTTTTAATTCGTCCCTTAAAACTGGTATTTCTTCATATAATTTAGATAAAAATTGATAAAACGCTGGTTTCTTCAACTCTGCATAATCAAATACAAGATTAGAAAAATAAACCGGACTAACTCGTCCTAAATTGTCATTTGGTAAGTTAAAGTTGGCATATAGTAATAATGGTGTTTCAGCCATTGCTAGCCGTTCCTTAACAGATGTTTCATTCTCAATATATCCAGCTTCTTTATAAAGGGATTTATTTGTTCCTAACGACGGGAGATGATCTCCAAAGAAGACTAATATGGTTGGTTTACCCAACTTATCTAACTCTTCTATTAAATATTGTAATGCTTCATCAGAACGTCGTATTCCTTCCGTATAGGTCTCTAATTCCGCTTTAGACGCATCCTCTGTTAAACCATGTATTTCCGTTCTATTTTCTCCAAATCTTCCTGGAGTAAATGGAAAATGATTTTGCATCGTTACAGCATGAATAAATGTAGGTTGTGTCCTACGCTTTAATTCCTCTATTATCTCTTTACTCATGGATATATCACTAATATAATCTCCGTCAATGTCTGTATATTTCATCGTATCTTCTGCATGAAATGTATCAAATCCTAACACATGATATACTGTATCTCGTTTAAAGAAACTCCGACCATAACTATGAATTGCTGTTGCATAATAGCCCTCTTTCTTCAAACTACTTACAATAGACGGAACTTCATTTTGATTTGTAATGGCTTGTTGATACGGTATCGATCCAGGCTTCAAAAAGCTCATCGAATAACTTGTCAATGCTTCAAATTCCGTATTCGCTGTATTTCCTCCAAATGTAGGAGAAATGGTTTGTCCTCCTGGAAAGTTCTCTATATAATGATGTAAATGAGGAATTGGATCTTCACTAAATGATAAATTCATCAATTTCGTTGGATCCCAAAAAGCCTCACTCATAATGTATATAACATTCGGCTTCGCCTCATTGTTTTGTTCCCCTATATTCTCTCCATACTTTTTCTTTATATCATTTGCAATTTGAACCATTTTCTCTTTGGAATACCCTTTTGGCTCTTCCATAATTGTTGTATCTAAATTACTTATAAAGCCTAATACAAAACCATTATTTGCATAGTTCTCATTTTGATTCCACAAAATAAATTCTACGCCCCACTTTTGAAACAGTTTGCTCATAAATGTATTCGTATAATTACTGTACACATATAAAATAAAAATAGAAGCAATGATTCCAAAAAGCCTCATGCTAATAGGTACTTTGACAGGTTCCGTATGTTTTCGAATATATAAGAGCAATAGAATACTTAATGCAATACAGATAACCCCTAATAATACATATTTCCATTCTAAAGGTTCTAATACCATTGGAATGACAGATTTTAAATGGACAATTTGCGTAAAATCAGCAGGATAAAGAGGATCACCTCTAAACAGTATTTTCAAATAATTTACAATCGCAAATATAATTAACGAACAACTTGTCAAAACGGTGCTCAAAAACAGTTTTCCAAGCAGGTGGTATACAAGAAGATATAGGACATAAACAACAATTACACTCAATACAAAATGTCCCACATGCCAATATATCCAACTAAATACATACAGTATATCAAAATGGCTTTGTATGGCTAAAAAAGCTAAACAAATTGTATGCGCTACCAAAAAAAGGTAGCCATACAGTTGAATCATCTGCATGATTCCATTTCGCTCTTTATTTCTTGTACGTATGACATATAATAGCCCAACCCATAGACCAATCGTCACCACGGTGAAAGGGAGTTTTTCATTCAAAAATTCCTTTCCTTTATCGAATTCAAAAAACTTTAAAATCATAAATAGGAATGTTACCAATAATAATGCCAACATTCCACTATGAATAGTGGAAATCAATGTATTCGTATGTTTTCTCGGTTGCTGAAGTGAAAACTTATACTTCAATGTTCTCCCTCTTTTCTTACAATTGATTTCACCCCGCATCAGTAAGAACCATTCTCTTCATAATCAAATATATTATATTTCAAGCTAGGAGCCCGTACGCTTTCTTCTATTATACACATGAAGTCTGCATTATACTCCAAAATTATAATTAGAACTTTTCATTTCACCGTTTTGTTTGCACAAATAAGTAAAGTATTTCATTTTATCCCACTATTTTAAGGCAGTAGCATCTCGATTGATGAAGACTTATAACAGGTGTGAGCTAAATTCCTCACAAGTTTTGCTTTATAAAATATTATTGTAAAATCCACACTGATGTAATTTTTACTTTATGATATAATGCAATTATGTTTTGGATAGGCTTAATGAGATTAGGACTTTATCACGAAATAAATAAAGAAAGAAACAAAAAAGGAGATGCTTATTTTTGTTAGCCAAATTTAAAAGTTTGCCTAAAGCGGTATATGTAATTTTAACGCTTTCTTTCCTTCTGCATATTTTTTGTTTAGTAAAACAACCGGGACTTGACGGAGAGTTAGTAAAAGTAACATATGGCGCGAATGATGCATTTAACTATTCGTTAACAGCCGAACAGTTATTAAAACACGGTGTATTTGGTTATGTGTATTTAGAACCAAGCGAGGTACCTGGAAAAAATGCATATATCACACCTGGTCAACCGTTATTATTAGCGGGCGCAATGATTATATCTGATGTCACACACCTTCCTTACTACTACGTAGCAACTGTTATCAATATGCTACTTAATCTTGGTACAGTGCTCTTAGTATTTTTAATCGGAAAAGAATTATTTGAGAAAAATATTTATGGAATTGTTGCAAGTATTTTATACGCAATTTATCCGAGTAACTATACATACTTCCGTACATTATTAACAGAAGTTCCTTCCATATTCTTTTTATGTTTCAGTGTATATATATTTATTCTTGCTTGGAAGTACAATAAAACAAAATTCCATATTTGGTTTGGAATCGTCGTATCTATGTTACTCATTCCGGTTCTTGTTGTCTTGTTCACATATGGAATCAAAGATTCCATTCGAATTGGGCTACTGTGGTTTATTGGACCATTCTTTATTATTGGTGCATGGGTATTTCGTAACTATTTGGCATTCCATAAATTCATTTTGTTCTCAACACAAAGCGCCGATCCATTAATTGCAGGTGCTGATCCATTCAATAAGATCGGCTACGAAAACGTTGTAAATGAAATGAAGGCAAAAGGACTCACTGATAAAGGGGAATACGCGAAAGAACTCATTAAAAATGGATTTAAAACGGATTTCACATATTGGTTCTCTTGGTTTACTGTCGGAAAAACAATCGAGTTATTTAAAACAGCTCCTGCTGTAGACCAATATCGCATTCATCATTTTATCCAACTTTGTCATAGAGTCTTTATTATCGGTACCTTCTTAAGCAGTTTCTGCTTCATGCTGAACTCATTTAAACATAAGCGGGTTATGATGTTAGTAGCAAGCTCTGTTATTTACATCATCTTCTCAAATTTATTCCTAGCAATTAATCGCTATGGATTTTTCATTAACCCGCTTATGTGTTTAATTCTTGCATATGGACTTATTTATATTGCAACAAAGCTCCCGTTTTTCAAAGTAAAACGCGCTTAATTCAAGAGGTTGTCCGAATAAAATGGACAACCTCTTGAATTTAATTACATACTTACATCTTTTCAAATTCACTTTTATGTAATGTACTCTCTAACAAACAGAGGTTATCCACAAGAATAGATTACTGCTCTCTTATCAACCGATCCTTTGAACGCGACCAATTTGTCCATCTTGTAAACACACTTTAATGCCATAAGGATGCGTTTCAGTATGAGTTAAAATATCTTTTACAACGCCACTGACACGCGTACGACGATCCTTATCCAATATAATTTCCACATGAGTTCCAATCGAAATTTGTGATCTTGTCGGTTTTCCTCCTCGTACCTGTGTAGATTGCTGCTTTTGTTTTTCTTGTTTGTGCTTTTCTTCTATACGCTGCTCTTCTTGCTTACGTTTTTCTTCTATACGCTGCTCTTCTTGCTTACGTTTTTCTTCTATACGCTGCTCTTCTTGCTTGCGTTTTTCTTCTTCTATACGTTGCTCTTCTTGCTTGCGTTTTTCTTCTTCTATACGCTGCTCTTCTTGCTTGCGTTTTTCTTCTTCTATACGCTGCTCTTCTTGCTTGCGTTTTTCTTCTTCTATACGCTGCTCTTCTTGCGCTTCCTTCTTTTCAGAACCATGGACACCCTGGCATGCAGTTAACACAATTACAAAGAAACTCATAAGCAATAGTAAAAATAATTTCTTTTCCATTAAGATCCTCCTATCTATAAAAAAATAACGAACTTGTTTAGAATAACAAATATACGAATATGATTTTGTCGTTTTTTGTCGAAAAAATCCCTAACATTTCATTCTACGCTCTATATACATTTGCCCACCTCATTTTTTTCATCACAAAGCGAATAAAAAAATTCCTCCTATATCACTCACATCTAGGCACTTACCTACATATCATGACAGTAGATTGATTTCTAGGAGGTGTTTTTTTATTGAAAAAATTGTTAGCGGTTTTCTGTATATTTGTCCTTACTGTTGTAACGCTTGTCGCCTGCAGTAAAACGGAAAATACGAACCAACAAACGCACAAAATTAGAATTGGCGAAGTAACACATTCTCTTTTTTATACACCGTTATATGTCGGTATGGAAAAAGGTTTTTTTAAAGAGGAAGGGCTAGATATTGATTTACAAACAACAGCAGGTGGCGATAAAACGATGACCGCCTTATTATCTGGCGGAATTGATATTGCACTTGTCGGGTCTGAAACATCCATTTATGTTCACCAGCAAGGAGCTAAAGATCCGATTATTAACTTTGCTCAGCTTACACAAACTGATGGGACTTTTTTAGTATCACGTAAAAAGTTAGATTCTTTTAATTGGAATGATGTAAAAGGTGTCACTTTCCTAGGGCAACGGAAAGGCGGTATGCCACAAATGGTCGGAGAATACGTTTTAAAGAAGAACGGCATCGATCCGCATAAAGACACGAATCTTATTCAAAATATTGAGTTTGCAAATATCGCAAATGCTTTTGCATCTGGTACAGGGGAATTTGTTCAACTTTTTGAACCAACAGCAAGCATTTTTGAAAAAGAAGGAAAAGGATATATCGTCGCTTCTTTTGGAGCTGAATCAGGAACTGTTCCTTACACAACATTTATGGCAAAGCAAAGCTTTTTGAAGAAAGAGAAAGCCGCAGCCGAAAAGTTTACACGTGCCTTATATAAAGCGCAACAATGGGTTGATACACATACACCTGAAGAAATAGCCGATGTTGTTACTCCTCTTTTTCAAGACACTTCAAAAGATATTACCGTAAAAGTCATTGAGCGCTATAAAAAACAACATTCTTATGCAACGGATCCTTTATTAGATGAAAAAGAATGGGTACAGCTACAAGCAATCATGAAAGAAGCTGGCGAATTACAAAAAGAAGTTCCACATCAAGCGCTTGTGAATACAAATATTGCTAAGAGCGTTATTAAGAAATAGAGGCGAATTCAATGAGTTTCTTACAAATATCTAATGTTTCTCACTGTTTTTTTGCCAAAGATCATGCAAAGCTTGTTCTGGAATGTATGAACTTACACGTAAAAGAAGGAGAATTTATTTCCATTCTTGGACCAAGTGGCTGTGGAAAGACAACTCTTCTATCCATTATTGCTGGCCTTTTAAAGCCAACTGACGGCCTCGTCTTTTTAGAAGGAGAACCTGTGACAAAATCAACAGATTCCATGGGTTACATGCTCCAGCAAGACTATTTATTCCCATGGAAAACGATTGAAGAAAATATTATGCTTGGTTTGCGTATTACAAACACCTATAAAGAGGAGACAAAAAAGCATGCATTGCAACTTTTAAAGCAAGTTGGATTAGATGGAGTCGAAAAACAGTCCCCAAGTGAGCTATCAGGCGGCATGCGCCAACGTGCTGCGCTCGTTCGAACGCTCGCAACAAATCCGAAAATTCTTTTGCTAGATGAACCATTTTCCGCACTTGATTATCAAACAAAATTAAAACTAGAAGAACTTGTTTTTTCTTTACTCCCAACGTATAAGAAGACATCCCTTCTCGTTACACATGATATTGAAGAAGCTATTGCGATGAGCGATAAAATTTATTTACTTCAAGCAAAGCCTGGCAAAGTTGCAAGAACCTTTCATATTCCCAAAAACATTCGTTCTTTATCACCATTAGAAGCAAGACGTCATCCCGATTTCCCAGCCCTTTTTCAAGATATATGGAAGGAGCTGGAACGCCTTGGATAATATAAAACAACTACATGAACAGTTTCGAAAAAAAGAACGAACACGCACATGGATTACTCACATTTTACAGCTATGTATTTTAAGTCTTTTCTTTGTCTTATGGGAAATTGCTAGTAACCAAGAGTGGATTGACCCTTTACTATTTAGTTCCCCTTCAAATATTTGGGAGTTATTTCTGAATAAATGGATCGATGGCTCTCTTTGGGCCCATATTTGGACGACACTTCTTGAAACAGGCGTTGGCTTTATTCTCGGCACTGTACTCGGTACCATTATTGCGACGATTCTTTGGTGGATTCCTCTTGTAGCCCGTGTCCTTGACCCATACCTTGTCGTCCTAAATGCAATGCCCAAAGTAGCACTTGGTCCAATTATCATCGTTATTTTTGGTCCAAATATTACGTCTTCTATTGCGATGGGAGTCATTATTTCCATCATTATTACTATTCTCGTTATTTATAGTGCCTTTCAAGAAGTCGATGCAAATTATATAAAAGTAATGCATACATTTGGCGCAAATAAATGGCAAACATATCAACAAGTGATTTTACCCGCTTCTTTCCCAACTATTATTTCAACACTAAAAGTAAATGTTGGATTATCATGGGTTGGGGTTATTTTTGGAGAACTTCTCGTTTCAAAACAAGGTCTAGGATATTTAATTAGCTACGGTTTTCAAGTCTTTAACTTTACACTCATACTGCTTAGCGTATTATTAACATGCGTTCTTGCTACTCTCATGTATGTGTTTGTAGAAGGCTTCGAAAAATTAATAATTGGAAAACGTAAAAGAAGCTGATCCCAAACTATATGATGGGCTCAGCTTCTTTCTACATATATCATTTATTTTGAATCGCATACTTTTGTATCCTTCACCACCATATTTCCTTCAACTGTAACCGTATGAAAACAATCTTTCACACGTACTTTTACAACGTTATATTGTCGATCAATCATACGATACTCACTAAAATGTTTATTTAATGCTGTACGAATTTGTTCACCTTCAAAAATCGGAATACTATGAGACATTACCCAAATGAGACCAGCAATTGCAAGAACCGTTTTCATCCGCTCTACTACCTCCTTGAGAATAATATATTATCTCTATAGTATGTATATTTAAAATGTGTCAATTTTGTGTCAATTTTATATTTATTCGACCGTAAACCTTTTATTCCTTTTTCCTCATAAAAAAAAGCAACCACTATTTTGGCTGCTTGGATCACTTACGCTTCTTTTACTCCCTTCGAAATTTCATATAGTCCAGATAATACTTCTGCTCTCATTTTCACAAGTTCAGGGAATTGATAGAAGAATGCAATTTTTTGATACTTCAGTTCTGTTCCTTCTTTCACCTTCTTTGAATCTTGTAAAATGAATGCTGTAAATGTATCTGCTATATCCTCAGCGACATTCGTCGTTCCGTATTCTGAAACAAATTGATCATGTTTCTCTTCAAAAAATGTAATTCGTGCTTCTTCATTTGTCTCAATCTGCTTCTCTTTCCATTCTCGTTCAATCGGTTTCCAAAACGAATCATAAAATGTATGAATATACGAACCTTTCTTCACACATCCTTCTTGTAAGAAAAGAGTTTTGCATTTGTTTTGATAGGATGAAATATCTTTACCTTCTTCAAATGACTTTATATACTTTTCATTCACTGGGATTTGTCTATCATTAAGTGTCAATACATGGGCTGTCTCATGAATTAATGTTTTCATTACTTCGTCTATATTGACGCCTGAATCAAGTGTATCTAAACTTAACACCCAATCTTTCGGATCGTCCATACTAGGAGCAACGTGAGCAACAATCCCTTCATATCCATCTGTCACAATATCAAACTCTACAATGTTCTTTCGATATTTAGAAGGAATTAATGTACGATACATATCCCACAGCATTTCATGATAATCGCTATCTTCATGTTGTTCCATAATCTCATTCTTTGCTTCCTGATCATCAGCAAATGCTTTATTGAAACGCTTTTTATCTAGTTTTTCAAAATATGGATCGATAATTTCCTCTTCATCTATGTAATAAGATGCTAAAAAGAAATAGTTTTCATCATCTTGCTTCTTTTCAGTTCCCCTCATGCTATCTAACTGTACATCTTTCTTTTCTATTTCTTTCGATTCCTTTACATAGTCTGTTGGCTCTTCCAATTGAGATAGACTTTCCATCTTTTTGTATACTTTCTCAACCATCCGATCTCCAATTCTCGTACATTCTTCTTCTGTATGACATATTTCTTTCGTTTCGGCAACCTCTACTTCTTTACTGCATCCCGCTATCAGTAGTCCCATTGCTATAATAAAGCCTACAAACTTACTATAAAACTTCCCCATAAAAACCTCCATCATTCGATTCTACAAAAATATCATACGCATTCTTTCTAAAATATGCGATACTTATTTTTAAAGAAAGAGAGATTTATTTTGAGGTGAGTTTGAACAATCCCGTATGATAAAAGAACTCGGCCACTTTACTTTATAAAACAGCCGAGTTCTTCTATATGCTTCATCGTACGCGCTAATACATCATCGCGCATAATAAAACTAAATTTTCTATCATGTTTAATGTTATCAGGAATTTCTTTTAATAACACAGATCCTTTTGTTTCTTCATAATGCGTATGTTCTTCCACCGCACTAATGGTTGCGAAATAAATATTTTTAATAATAATTTTATCTTTTCCTGACACTTTGTATTGCCCTAAGTAAGTTAAATCAGAAACAATCCCGCCGGTTTCTTCATGAACTTCCCTAACTGCCGCTTCTTCCGGTGTCTCTCCCATTTCTACTTTTCCACCTGGAAATTCAAGACCACGGCGCAAATGATGCGTTAATAACCATTGATCCCTGTACCGGCATACAACCCAAACATGCTTTGGCTCAGGAGAAAATGGATAACGTTCAAACGATAATTGTACAGTGTTGTGGTAATAATCTTTAAATGTGTACATGCCATTACTCCCCTATTGATGGTTACAAGTTTTTCCTACCACAAATTGTAGCATATTCTCGCTTTCCTGCATAATGTTATCCAACTATAATCCATTGATTATTCCCATTTGTGCGACTAATTCTTTCGTTTCATGACTCCCTAAATCATAAATCATCTTATATGCCTTTTGTAGTTCTGCATCATATCGATCATTATTCGAGTCATGATGATACTCAACGAACGGGACATGAGAACGTACAAATGATCCAAGGTCTTCGCGATACGCTTGGTCAAAGTATTCTCGGAGCTGGATAATTTCCTCATCCGTTGCTCGAATTTCAAAGCTATATGTATCCGCTGTTTTCACTTGCGAAATTTGTCCATTTCCAACTGATATATAGTATGTTTTTCTATTCTCCATATAGCGCCCTTCTTTCTCTCTTTTTATTTTCTATTGTTTTCAACAATTACAAAATTATGTAAAAGCACTCTTTGTTTCATAATAAAATAAAGAAAAGAAGGGATATGAGGAACCTCGTATACTAAAGAAAGAAGCTGCCTTTCACAGGCAGCTTCCTTTCATTTTAACCAAATACTTTTTCAAGATCGTCTTTATCTTGGCTTAACCAGAAATTCATCAAGCGTTTTGCTCCTTCTAAATCATGAAGTTTCGCTTGCCCACATTGCGTTTCATTGGCAGCTGGGATTTCTGTTATTTGAACTGCATCTTTTAACGTTAGTTCTAATAAATCAATGATTTCACGAACTGTCGGTGTACCACTTACAACAAGATAATATCCTGTTTGGCAACCCATTGGTGAAATGTCGATAATATCAAAATGTGGATAACGATCGATATATTTACGTAAGTTAAACGCTAATAGATGTTCTAACGTATGAATCACATCTGGTTTCATCGCTTGTTTATTTGGTTGGCAAAAACGGATATCAAACTTATTTACAATACCGTCGCTACCTACTTGATGAACACCACAATGTCTTACATAAGGAGCCTTTACAATTGTATGATCTAATTCAAAGCTTTCTACTGATGGCATAAATCATCTCTCCCGCTTTTATTTTTAATTCCGTTATATCCAATATGATATAACGGAAATCCGAATTAGTAAAGTATTAAGTATGGTCCGTGCTATAATACTAGAAGAATATGCTGAAAAGGAGACCGTTATGAAACAGATTTTTATTGGTATTATACGTTTTTATCAAAAATTCATCTCGCCGATGACACCACCTACATGCCGCTTTTATCCGACTTGCTCTCATTATGGTTTAGAGGCATTTCAAACACACGGTGCTCTCAAAGGTTTTTGGCTCACACTAAAGCGTATATTAAAATGTCACCCTTTTCATCCCGGAGGATTTGATCCCGTCCCAGACAAAAAGGATGACAAATGAAATTTTTAAGCTTCATAGCCGTTCACAACTAAATCTAATTTCCCCGTGTCAGGGTGAATAACAAGACCATGGACAGGTACTTCTGTTGGAAGTAACGGATGATTACGAAGAACTGATACGCTATGTTCTACACTTTCTTCTACACTTGAGAAACCTTGTAAGAATTTTTCTAAATCAATTCCAGAATAACGAAGTGCATCTAATCTCTCTTCTGATACACCGCGCTCTTTCATTTTTTCAATTGTACTGCTTGCTTGAATTTTTGCCATACCACAATCATGATGACCAATAATACATACTTCGTCAGCACCAAGTTCATATACAGCAACTAAAATACTACGCATAATACTTCCAAATGGATGAGAAATAACAGCCCCTGCTACTTTAATAATTTTCACATCACCATTTCGCATATTCATTGCTTTTGGTAATAATTCAACAAGACGAGTATCCATGCAAGAGACAATGACCATTTTTTTATTTGGAAACTTCCCTGCCTCATACTCCTCATATTTTTTCTCTTCTACAAATTTTTCATTGTACCTCAAAATCTCTTCTAATGACTTCATAGTAAAAAGCCCCTCTTTTCTCTCATTTAAACTACATATTTAGTTTACCAAAATCTAAAAAACACAAAAAGAATATCGTCTTATATTAAAAATAAGATTTTTTCAGATAATCGACATAATTCTTTCAAAATATACACACAGCTTTGTAACAACTCTTCCCTATTTTTCTCATGTTTTCACTATAAACTAAATGTAGATAATGTTTAAAAAGGAGTGAACTCTTATTATGTCCGACGTTTTGTTACTGAGTCGTTTTCAATTTGCAATTACAGTCTTTTATCATTTCTTATTTGTACCATTGACAATCGGACTTGTTATTTTAGTAGCGTGTATGGAAACACAGTATGCACGTACATTAAACCCAACATATCGTAAAATGGCAAATTTCTGGGGTAAGCTATTTACGATAAATTTCGTAATGGGGATTATAACTGGGATTACAATGGAATTCCAATTTGGAACAAACTGGTCCGAGTATTCTAAGTACATGGGCGACATATTTGGATCACCACTTGCAATTGAAGCACTTGTTGCTTTCTTCTTAGAATCTACTTTTATGGGAATTTGGTTATTTGGTAAAGATAAAATATCACCAAAATTCCGTGCTTTCTGTATGTGGATGGTTGCACTTGGAACAAATATTTCTGCACTTTGGATTATCACAGCAAACGGTTTTATGCAAAACCCTGTTGGTTATGTAGTACGCAATGGTCGTGCTGAATTAGATAATTTCTGGGCTCTCGTTACAAATCCATATGCATGGCATATGTTCTTCCATACAGTTGTTGGTTGTTATATCGTTGGTTCTTTCTTTGTTATGGCAATTAGCGCATATCATTTATTACGTAAAAACGATGTAGACTTCTTTAAAAAATCATTTAAATTTGGACTTATTTTAGGTTTATTTGCAGCAACTGCAACACCTTTCATCGGTCATCAATCCGGTGTTTATGCGGCAAAAATGCAACCTGCAAAAGGTGCAGCAATGGAAGCGGTTTGGGAGACTGGAAAAGGACAAGGATTCTCTATCATTCAAATTCCTGATGTAGAAAATGAAAAGAATTTTGAATTATTCACAATCCCAAAACTTGGAAGCTTCTTCTATACAAATTCATTTGATGGGGAAATTGTTGGCCTGAAAGATATTCCAAAAGAAGATCGTCCTAACGTAAACCTTGTTTACTATAGCTTCCGCTTAATGGTTGCACTTGGCATATTCTTCATGGCATTAACTTGGTTTGGTTTCTATTTAAACCGAAAAGGAAAATTAGAAAACTCAAAACGATTCTTAAAGATTACAATGTGGTCTGTTTTACTTCCATATGTTGCAATTAATGCTGGATGGATTGTTGCCGAAGCAGGCCGTCAACCGTGGACAGTATATAAATTAATGCGAACAGCCGAAGCTGTTTCTCCAATTTCTGTACCACAAATTTGGTTCTCACTTCTTAGCTTAGTTTTATTCTATACATTACTTTTAATTGCCGATGTATACTTGATGTTGAAATTTGCTAAGAAAGGGCCAGCTGCGTTAGAAGAACCTGTTACTAAGGGAGGTGCAGCTCATGTCTCATGATATGCTTGCAGTGATTTGGTTCGGTTTATGGGGCGTGATTTGGACTGTTTACTTTATTCTCGATGGCTATGCACTTGGAAACGGCATGATCTTCCCTTTCGTTACAAAAGATCGAAAAGAACGCAACCAAATGCAAGAAGCAATCGGCCCTTTCTGGGGTGGCAATGAAGTTTGGTTAATTACAGCCGGGGGAGCTACTTTCGCTGCCTTTCCAATCACTTATGCAAATATGTTTAGCTACTTATATACACCGTTATTTTTAGTATTACTTGCTCTTTTCGCTCGTGCAGCAGGGCTTGAATTTATGCATAAAGATGATTCACCAGTTTGGCAAAGCGCTTGTAAATGGGCTTTTACCATCGGTAGTTTTCTTATCGCTTTCTTATTCGGTGTTACATTCGCTAACCTATACTATGGATTACAAATTGGTAAGGATGGTTATGAAGGAACATTATTTACTTTACTAAATCATTATGGTATTTTAGGCGGTCTTTTCTTCACAGCAATCTTCGTTGTCTCTGGATCGCTTTGGGTTATGATTAAAACGTCTGGAGAAGTAGCAGATCGCGCTTATAAAATTGCAAAACCATTTTCAATGACAGCAGCTATCTTACTAGCAATCTTCTATGTAGCAACTGCAAATCGGACAAACTTATTCCAAAACTTCACAGAATATCCCGTACTATTCATTGTCCCAGCTCTTGCTATGATATTAAGCATTATAACAATCGCTATGGTATACAAACATAAAATTGGTTTTGCCTTTACAACGGTTTGCTTAACAATTGCGATGTTTATGGCAACTGGCTTTATTGGCATGTTCCCGCGCATGTTACCATCGCGCATTAATGACGCATACAGCACAACGCTATATAAAGCAGCTGGCAGTGAATTAAACTTAAAAATTATGTTCTTCGTCGCTTTAATCATGGTACCAATTGTTATTGGATATCAACTTTGGAGCTATAGTATCTTTAAAGAAAAAATCCATAAAGACTCTGCCAAAGGATATCACTAAAATATGAAAAAGACACTCTAAAAAGAGTGTCTTTTTCTGCCTACACGTATGATTTTCGATTAGAAGTTATGTGTTAAAACCTAACAACTATGACAAAGAAAATTACCAACAGCTTTCATTATGATTATATCATACACAATCCTTATCAATTCTATGCAATTTTACATATTTAGATTACAAAAATAAACCGAATTCCTTAAACAGTGCAGTACGGGTTCTATTATTTTCCTGCTTTCTTTCGTTCACAAGCAATGCCATCACCATCTCGGTCTAAATGCTTGCCGTAATACGGGCTCTCTTTCGTAATATCATAAATACCAGCAGCGTTTGCTTCTTTACAGTTCGCAAAGCGGTTCGGCTTTGTTTCTGGTTTCACGACTGGATTTGCAACTGGTCTTTTTTCAAAGGGTAATGTCGCATTATATAAGAACTGCACATATTGTTCACGACTTACATGCATTTTTGGTGCATACATACCATTGCCTGTTCCATTAGTAATACGATTGGACTGCACAGCACTAATCGCATCATTTGCCCATGATTTTCTATCTACGTCTGAAAAAGTATGCTCTGACCTTACGTCTAATTGAAACGCCCTTGTTAAAATTTGCGCCATTTCTTCACGAGTTAGCGAGTCTTTGGGCCTAAACATTCCTTTTTCGTCTCCTGCAAAAATACCCATTTCTGTTAAAGCTAAAATTTCTTTTTTAAATATAGTTGAATGATTGCTCACATCTTTATAAGGGTTATGATAATATTCTTTTTCCGCTGGTTTGAAATGACGGAACATAAGAGCTGCAACTTGTTCACGCGTTACCTCATCTCCCAATCCAAAATTTCCATCTCCATATCCAAAAACAATATTTTTATTTGCTAATTCGATAATCGCTTTGTACGCCCAGTGATGATTCGGAAGATCTGAAAAAGTAATTTGTGCCTGTGCATTTCCAATAGATGTGAATGTCGTTGCGGCAACAATTGCACCTGTCATCAATATTTTTTTGAAGTTCATTTCTACGTCTCCTTTACTAAAAAGCACTATTATATCCCTTTAACATAATAATAAATTATACATATGTTATTTGTCATATGTTGTCGAAAAAAACAAAAGAGGAATCATATGATCCCTCTTTTGTTAAGGCATAAATGACAAGTATGGAGACAGCTAACTTTTTCAAAAGTTTGTTAGGGGTAGTAATTTGAAAAAGAAAGTCTTTTCAAATTCAATGTAACATTAATGGAAGATATAGTAAATTGATAATATTTATACGGAAGATTGCTAATGTTTAGTATAAATATTTATTCCTATTATTATAGTGAAAAATGAATAGCATCCTTAATCTAAAATTGAAAAAAGCACCTCTTATCGAGATGCTCTATTCTCTATTTGTCCCCCTTCCTATTAACCCAGAATGAGTTGGCACGGAATCTAATAAATAGCCTATCAGGAACAATTCTGCCTTATAGCACTTCTACAAATCCAAGTTTTTTCTCTTCATCCTCCACTGATTATGAGCTCCCATCTATCTTCCTTGCTTCTCTTTGGATCTTGAGGTGGGAGTCTTACTGCCCTAAAATAGTGAGATAAGCAATATCATTTCCGCGATATAAATAGAAAAGACACTCCGTAGAGTGTCCAAAACCATTTTACTTTTAATATATCGCTTTGAATACATTGTATCATATTATTCCATACTATTTATTGAGAAAATTCTAAATCCTCTTTTTTCTAAGAACTATCTTTTTCATCATGTAATATAATCTTTGTGATAAAGCGAAGCTTTAATCAGTAGTGGGACTTTCTTCATCAGCACTGATTATGGCTCCTCTTTAATGAGGTTGCCATGAAATATCGGATCAATTAACACAAAGATTATAAAAATGAGGTGTATATTACTTGATTATTTTTGGGATGATTCCTCTTATTTTATTCATTATTTTTCTTTATTCTTATTTAAAAGATCCAAGAAAAATAATAAACGGCTTTTTATTTAATACTTTTTTCTGTTCATTTCTCGTTTTTTGTCTTATTGTCGCTTTTCAATTTGATAATGAAAACATACATTGGATTCTTGTAATACCTTTTTTAGCTTTTATACTGATGTTACCTTTCGGCATAATTGCATTAGTAATAGGACTATTTCTTAATGCAAAAACATTAATGAAAAAAGAAGGACGACGCTTTTCTAATTGTTTAACACTCTTTTTAGGTATATTCATTTTACTATGGATACTACTGGCTATTTTTGACCCGGCAAGCTTGTTTTCTTCTCATTTTCAACCTATATTCGGCGCAATTTCGCTCATTATTTTGTACTTTTTTATACATGTTCTAAATTTCTTCACTGCCTATCTTCTTTATCAATTTAATAGGCCAAAATACAATCAAGATTTCATTATCGTTCTCGGCAGTGGGTTAATTCGTGATAAAGTTCCACCACTACTAGCAAGCCGTATTCATAAAGCAATTGATTTCTATCATAAGCAAGCTGCAGTTGCTTCACCACCTACAATTATTTTCTCCGGTGGACAAGGACCTGATGAAAACCTTCCTGAAGCTGAAGCAATGCAAAAATATGCTGTGGAACAAGGAATTCCGATTGAACATACAGTGCAAGAAAACCGATCAGTTAATACGTACCAAAACATGCTGTTCTCAAAGCAAATTATGGATTCATTAAAACCAGACGGAAATTACAACAGCATCTTTGCAACAAATAACTTCCACCTATTTCGCGCTGGTTTATATGCCAAACAAGCTGGTCTAAATAGCCAAGGAATTGGTTCAAAAACGGCTTTTTATTATTGGCCAAACGCATTGATTCGTGAATATATCGCAATTGTTGTCATGGGGAAAAAGCGCCATATAAAAGTTGTAGGGGTTATTTTAGGATTTGCGATATTCTTGACTGTTCTAAGTTTTATATTTCATTAATATACAGCCAAGACTATTCTTAAAAGCAGAAGAATAGCCTTGGCTTCCTTATTGCTTGTAATCCTATGAAATGCTCGATAATTAATTACACGCAAAAAAGGCCCAAGAAATTGATACCACTCTTCTTGGGCCTTTCTCACTATCTTCTTTTCGTAATTTTCCCTGCACCACCAACCCGTGTTTTAGGGGGAGATGTATTCTTTGGCGGAGTTTTAATCGATGATTTGGGCTTCACATCTGAGCTATTACCACCTGGTGATTTTGTAATTGTTCCTTTCTTTCCTGTAGATGGTGGAACTTTCTTATTCTCTTTTTTCGTAATACTTCCTTGATCTCCTACAGATGGTTTGGAATCAATTTTATCACTTCTTTTAATAATCGACCCTTTTCCCTCTTTTGTAATAGGCGGTGGTGTTTTCTTTTCCTCTTTTGTAGGCGGTCTTTCCGGGATAACTGGCTTATGATTTTGTCTATCATTATATCCGCGATAATCACCACGCGACGATTTATACGAACCAAATATATCATTTAAAATACTTCCGACAATATACCCTTGTAAAAAAGATGGTTGATAATTTTGGCGAACAAATTCTTTATTGCTAATTTCAATCAGTGTATCCGATGGTTTTTCTTTATCTTTTTGAAGGTTATAAATCTCATCAGAATACACAAGAAACATTTGATTTTCGTCTTCTTTTGACACTTGCTTTGGCTCTTTTTCATCTACCAATTCCTTTGCAACCTGAGGAACTGTTTTGTTTGCAGCCCTATATACATATGATTCTTGCTTACCATCTTTTGCAACTGATTCTAATGGGTAGCGGTCTTGAATGGACTGTTCATTTCCCTCTCCCAATAATATGTAGCCAGCAACTATAAGTATTCCAATAATTACAAAAGTAGCAATACCGAGCGATTTAATCATGGTAAACAATCGGTTTGACATGATTATCGCCTCCTTATGTTGCCCTTATAATTTGTACATCCGCAGAAAGAATTGCTTCTCCCTCATACATCATTGTGCGTCCATCTTGCCATTCAATACGAAGTAATTTTCGATTATCGGATTGAAATTCCCATACATATTGCTCATCTGAAACAGCAAACGGTGTTTTTCCCATGACAACAGCACGTCCACTATAGTGCTCTTCTAGATGATAATCGATACCATCCATTTCAATTGTTGTTGGAATCTCATCTATCGAATCTAAACGCCCGTCAATCGGTGTATATAATTTATAATACGTACTTTCACGATTTTCAATTTTTAAATAACGAATCGTTTTCCCATCCTGCAACGTTAATACAATTTCATTACGAGAATGCATGCTTGTTTTTCCAATTAATTCATACATTATTAATGAAACTTCAATCATATCTCCAGGAGCTAACGTTAATAACGATCGTTCTGGTTTAGCAGGTTCTGGACTTTTTATTATATTTTTAATTCGCTTAAATAAACTCATGCTTTATCCCTCCTCTTTCTGTTATAGACAAGCTGCTAAAATAAGTGCTCCAACAATATGTAATGAGCCCGCTAATAAAGCGTGCGAAACATGCCCTTGCTTTGTTCCTTCTTCTAAATCTAATCCCATTATTTTTCTTAAGATCAATTCAATCAACATCTCTACAACTAATAAAATGACAAATGATACAACTGAGGCTAAAAGTGCTTGCCATAAATCATTTGATTTTGTAATCGATTGCGACAAAATATATCCTTGTGCAAATAATTTCATAATAAATCGTGTTGTCACAGCTATATTTCCTTTTTTCATTTCTGCTACATCATTATATTTTGTAAAAATAGAATCAATCCACATCAGTGTAAATAAAAGAATAGCGCTTGCTCCTGTCCAGACAAACATCGCTAACACATTCATCCACGTCATACAAAAACCTCCTCTAAGAACATAATAAGAAAACCGACATGATTACTTTTCATGTCATGTCGGTTCTTTTATCTTTATATCTATGTTCATTCCCTGTATCGAAATACAAATAAAGTAAATTACTTTTTTACAGCATAAAATGCTGCGTCTATATACAGCTAAACACTCTTTCTCCTAAAAAAGAAAGATTTTTCTTCTATATTACTTCTCGTACTGCTTCATAATACGCGCTAATTCGTCCTCTACAGCTGAGTTTTTATTTAAAGCTGCAAATTCCTCATCTAACGACTTTTCTTTTTTATAAATTTCACCGCTTGCCTCTGCTTCTGCTTCTAATTGAAGAGCTTTTTCTTCCATGCGGCTAAGCCCCGCTTTTGCAGTATTAGCATCGAATCCAGACATTGCTTGATTGATACTTTTTTGTGCTTTGGCTGCATTTACACGCGCAACAAGCGTTTCACGTTTATTTTTCAATTCTGTTAATTGCTTGCGCATTTCTTCTAATTTAGCACGAAGGTTATCCGCAGCCGCTTTATTTTGTTCATAACTTGCTTTATATTCATTCATTTTTTGCTCTGCACTTTGCTTCTCTTCTAAAGCGCGACGCGCAAGATCAATATTGTTTGCTTGAACAGCCATATGCGCTTGTTCTTCACGTTTTTTAACAAGTGCTTCTTGCTCTTCAAATAATAATTTAAACTTTTTCTCAAGCGCAATTTGAGCTGCTACACTCTTCTCAGCTTCTTGTACATCCTCTTGCATATCACGTAAATATTGATCCGTCATCTTAACTGGATCTTCCGCTTTTTCAATGAGTGCGTACACATTTGACATCGTTAGATCCCTTAATCGCTTAAATAAAGACATTTCAATTCCTCCTATATATTTACATCTAATTTCAAATCCCCTACTTAGAAGCCTTAAAAAATCTCCCTTCACAGTAAAAATATTCATTTTTATAACCTTGTGTACATTATATCAAACCCAACATGCCCTTACATCTTATTTTTCAAATATAAAAAGAATAATCTTACATTCTGATTACAATATGTGTATACAATTCCCTATGTTCGAATTTCCCACTCCTTCTTTTTGTTACTCCATTACATATTTGTCATGTTACTGCAAGAAAAATCAATCGTTCATATAAAATGAAACTTGTAACATTAGACGGAAAGAAAGTACTTGTAATGAATCAAACAAAAATATGAAGGCAACACAAGTATTGGTAATAACCGTAGCTATGCAGATATGTTTACAATTGTAGAGAATGCTGCATATGACACCGTAAAAGGAGAAGAAAAAACTGTAGGTGTGCTGAAATTTGATAAAGACCTTAGCAAAGAGTTTTCAGGAAGAAATGGAGTAGACGCGGCGTAGCTTGTTAAAATGAAATGATACATAAAAAAAGCTTTGCAAATTTCGCAAAGCTTTTTATTTATTCACAGTATGATTCCTATTCGGACTACAAGTTTTCGACTGACAAGATTGATTTAAAGAACATGCCGCACATTTTCCTTTTTTACTTCTCTTTACAAAACGAAATAACGTATATCCTGCATAACCAAAAATGACAGCACCAATAACAATATTGACTATCATTATTATACATCTCCTTCTAGAATCCGAGTAACGCCCCAACTTGATATATGACAAATGTTAATACATAAGCAACAATAAGTGGATACACAACAGAGAAAATCGTCCATTTTATCGAACCTGTTTCCCGGCGAATCACAGCTACTGTTGCAAGGCATGGAACGTACAACAAAAGAAAGAACATAAATGCATATGCTGATAACGCTGTATAGTGCGCTCCCATAATATTTCCTAATGCATCTTCTTTTACTGCATAAATAATTGCCATGGTCGAAACAACGACCTCTTTTGCTAAAAACCCTGTTAACAGTGATGCTGCTGCTTGCCACGTTCCAAAACCGAGCGGTGCTAACAGCGGTGCAACGACTCCACCAATCATCGCTAAGAAACTATCTCCCATATCAACACCAAACCCAGATGGACCAGCATAATTTAATAACCAAATCACAACCGATCCACCAAAAATAAACGTACCCGCTTTACGGACAAAGCCTTTTCCTTTTTCCCATGTGCTAAGCCATAATGTTTTCGCTTGCGGCATGCGATAAGGTGGCAATTCCACAACAAAAATAGACTTTTCTTCTTTTAAAATCGTCATGGACATGATTTTCGTAACAAGTAATGCAAGTATAATACCGGCGATGTATAAAGAAAATACAACAGTCGCCTGGCTATGAGGAAAGAAAACTCCTGCAAATAATGCATATACAGGTAGACGCGCTGAACAAGACATAAATGGTGTTACGAAGACCGTTAACAGTCGTTCTTTTTCTTGTTCAATTGTTCTTGCTGCCATAATTCCCGGAACGTTACAACCAAAACCGATAATCATTGGAATAAACGCTTTTCCGTTTAAACCAAAGAACTCCATAATTCTATCCATCACAACTGCGATTCGCGCCATATATCCGGAGTCCTCTAATAATGAAATAAAAAAGAACAAAGCAAAGATTTGTGGGACAAATACTAATACAGCACCAACGCCAGCAATAATTCCTTCCGTAATAAGCGCTTGAATAAAATCAGAAGCTCCTATATGAATCAACCCAGCTGTAACCCAATCTGTAAGCTGTCCACTAAAAAATTCATCAAGTATATCCGATAATGGTGTGCCAATCCACGTAAACGTAACCTGAAAAATGAAAAACATGACTGCTAAAAAGATGGGCAGTCCAAAAATTTTATGTGCAATCAACTTATCTATTTTTTCTGAAAAAGGAATTTTCCCTTCCTGTTTATGTTGAATGACACTTGTTTTTAACTTTTCAATATACGTTGCACGCGTGTTATACATATGCTCTTCTAACGTACAATCCAGTTTTTTCTCTAACTGAGAGCGTATTGTTACTAATTCATGATAAATAGATAATCCCATTACCTCTTGTTCCACCACTTCATTATTGCTTAAAAATTGAAGCGCTAGCCATCTTAAATGCTCATAATTTTCTTTCATAAAAAGTGTCATGATACTTGCTATTGCTGTCTCTACTTGTTCACCATATGAAAGAATAAATGAGTTCATTTCTTTCCTATTATTTTCATGAAGAGTAGCTAGTAATTCATCACAACCTTTCCCGTTTCTTGCAACAACAGGAACAACTGTTACTCCCAATATTTCTGATAATCTTTTTACATCAATCACAATTCCGCGTTGCTTTGCCACATCAATCATATTTAAACCAATAGACATAGGCTTTCCAAATTCCAAAAGCTGTAATGTTAAATGCATATTGCGCTCAAATTGAGAAGAATCAACAATATTTAACATATAATGAAATTCCTCTGTTAATAAAAAGTGAGTAACGACTCCCTCATCTCGAGAAACAGGATTTAAATCATATACACCTGGTAGATCAATTAATGTTCCTTGTTTATCTTTCAATTTCCCTATCTTTTTTTCTACCGTTACCCCGCTCCAGTTTCCTACATATTCATAAGAACCTGTTAATGCATTAAATAACGATGTTTTTCCTGTATTTGGATTCCCTAACAAAGCAACCTTATTCACACTAATTCCACCTTTATCATTTTCGCATCGCAATGACGAATACTAATGAATTGTCCGCGGCACTCTAGTGTAAACGGCCCTTTGAACATCGCCTTTTGTTTCACACGCAATTCACTTCCTTCTGAAAGACCAAATGCAACTAATCTCCGTTTTAACAATTTATCTAATGCCTGCATACTTTTCACTAATACTTTTTCACCTATTTGAATATCAACCAAACTCATAATCTCCCCCCTTAAAAGATAATGATAATTATTTTCAATAAATTATAGCATACTGTATAAATCATACACTATAGCTTTTCTATTCTATTTGTTAACATTTTCGTACACTTATATTGAAATAGTGGCAATACAAGATTCATTTGCCCTTCTCATCCATTTCGATTAAAATAAATTTAACAAATAAAGAATTTCGTTATCACAGGGGGAGCTATATGGCTGAGAGGGAACAATTTGTTCCGACCCTTAGAACCTGTTAGTTAATGCTAATGTAGGGATTGTGCAAACGTTAAAATACATCTCCTCTTCTTCATTACGTATTTTATATCTCCCTATGGTACATAATTCTTTTTTGTGCAACTTGGATTTAGGGGGAATGTCAACATGCGTAACACCAATTTACAAGCGATGATTGAATCTGCAATTCTCGCAGCCTTCGCCTTAATCATCGACATTTTACCATTATCAATTAAAATCCCAACAGGCGGTTCTGTTTCATTTGCTATGATCCCTATTTTTATTATTGCGTATCGCTGGGGATTCAAAATGGCCTTTTTAGGAGGGCTTATTTGGGGGTTATTACAAATTGTCTTCGGAGATGCCTATATTTTAACGCCAATACAAGCGGTTATTGAATACTTCATTGCTTTTGCTTTTATTGGATTTGCTGGCTTATTTTATCGCTCAATTCAAAAAGCCATTTCAAATAACCAAGGAAAAAAAGTTCTCTTGTATATAATCTTGGGAACATTGATCGGCAGTTTTGCACGCTATTTCTGCCATTTTATTGCGGGAATTATTTTCTGGGGACAATACGCACCAAAAGGACAATCAGCCTTTCTATACTCTTTCATTGTAAATGGTAGTATAATGCTTGCTTCTTTTGCATTATGTACAGTATTGCTATTGCTTCTATATACAACGTCACCACGTTTATTCCAAAGCATTCGTGCTTATCCTATTCATTCAAAAAATAAGAGCGCCTAAACGCTATTCTTTAAGTTGTAGAGAAAGAATTCTCTACAACCTTTTTTATGAACAGAATGGAAAAGGCACTGTAGATTTTCTCTACAGTGCCTTTTCGTGTCTCAGTACTTAATTGTTACTTTCATGCAATTCTAGAATAGGAGTATCCGAAGAAAATTGTCTTGGCTCAGTTTTCTTTAAGTGATTTTTGACGTTACACTTCTGATATTGGACAATCCATGCTTTAATAGGGTTAGTAAAGATGATTCTTTGCTCTTGATTAGGGGTCCCTTCTTCCAAATTACAATGTTCGCCCCATTTACACCATCTCATTGTAAATGTTGAAGAAGTTTCATCATCTGATTGATCAAATAAGTGAGAAAGAGTCATCTCTCCATCTAGTATGATAGTATTACTAGTAGATAGAAAAGCAAAGTTTGTCCAACGTTTCTTCATTCCCTCCTACTCCTTTTCGCATAGAATGCCTAAAACTACATTTACCTAAAATGGGTTTGTCTCTTTCCTTACACTTTTTATAGTACCCGAAATAATATTACTCAACTATCGATTATTCTTACAATTCACCTTACATTTTTGTAAGAAATAAAGTGAAACTTTAATCAGTAGTGGTTTTCTTCATCCCCCACTAATTATGAGCCCTCACCAATCGGGCTGCCCTAAAATAGCGGGATAAAAAAACCTCCATCTCTTATAAATGAAGGCCTTACATTATACTTTATTTTTTATTATTATTTAATCCCGCTTCATATAATTGACGCATCATTCCATGAGAAATAGCTCCAAGAATTAAAGTCATTCCAATTAACGAAACTCGAAGCACAGGAATATCAATTATATAAGCTAGCAACCCAAGAACAATTGTTAGAAATAATGCTTTTATAAATGTAACACTTGTGTACTGTTTCTTTTTCATGACTCTCACCTTTCATGAAAACGTTTTCCTTACCACTATTATATCATATCATCAGACCTTTTACGGAGGATTTTGTTAAAAAATATTGAATTTTCACTTCTCATCATCATGTTTTGACTTTTCTTTCTCTATCCTTTACAGTCGAAATGTTCATAAGTTTTATAACGTAGGAGGCTTCTCATGAATATTAAAATAAAAGATACATTAATCTCCGAAGAAACACTACAGGCAAAAGTCAAAGAATTAGCAAGCCAAATTGAGCGTGATTTTGCTGGAGAAGAAATCATTATTATTGCTGTATTAAAAGGTTCTTTCGTCTTTGCCGCTGATTTAATTCGTCATATTAAAAACGATGTAACTATTGATTTTATCTCTGCATCTAGCTATGGTAACCAAACGGAAACAACGGGGAAAGTTAAATTACTAAAAGATATCGATGTCAATATTACCGGGAAAAATGTCATTGTTGTAGAAGATATTATTGATTCTGGTTTAACACTTCATTTCTTAAAAGATCACTTCTTCATGCATAAACCAAAAACATTGAAATTCTGTACATTACTGGATAAGCCAGAACGTCGTAAAGTAGACTTACAAGCAGAATATGTAGGATTCCAAATCCCTGATGAATTCATTGTTGGATACGGTATTGACTGCGCAGAAAAATATCGTAACTTGCCATACATCGCTTCCGTTGTAACAGAAAAGTAAGTTGACACTTCCAGAAAGTGTATTTCTATCATGCATTATTACTAAAGAGGCAAAGGGAGAGATACAAATGAATAAGACAGAGTTTGAAAAAGTTCTACTCATTGTCAATCCAAAAGCAGGACAAGGTGATTTACATACAAATCTAGAAAAAATTGTCCCGCCACTAGCAGCCACTTTTCCCGACTTACGAATCCTTCATACAAAAGAGCAAGGAGATGCGACAAAATATTGTAGAGAATTTGCAAGTGAAGTTGATTTAATCATTGTCTTTGGCGGTGATGGAACCGTTTTTGAATGTACAAATGGACTAGCTCCTCTTGAAATAAGACCAACTCTTGCCATTATTCCAGGAGGAACTTGTAATGACTTCTCTCGTACACTTGGCATTCCACAAAATATTGCTCATGCAGCAAATGTGATTGTAAAAGGAGATACAAAGCCAGTTGATGTTGCAAAAGCAAATGACCAATACTTCTTAAATTTTTGGGGAATTGGACTTGTTTCGGAAGTATCTCATAACATTGACGCAGAGGAAAAAGCAAAGCTTGGGAAAATTGGTTACTATTTAAGTACACTTCGTACCGTTAAAAATGCTGATACTTTCTCTGTCAAGATTACGTATGATGGACAAATATACGAGGATGAAGCTGTCTTAGTAATGATAGGAAATGGAGAATATCTTGGTGGAATTCCTTCCTTCATTCCGAATGTACAATGTGATGATGGTTCCCTTGATATTTTTGCTGTAAGATCAACAGGTTTCCAAGCATTTAGAGATTATATTAACAAGAAACTCTTTGAAGACACTGATGAAAATGATATTTTTCATGCACAAGCAAAATCTATTCGCATTGAAACGAAAGAGGAAAAAGAAGTGGATACAGATGGAGAAAGTGCCCTGCACACACCATGCCACATTGAATTGTTACCTGGGCATTTTACAATGATTTATAACTCTAATACCGTGCGATAAAGTTATCATGAACGAAACTAGCTCCTTACCCGTAATTTCGTAGGTTAATTTGGTTACACTGAATAACTATAAAAAACAAACCAAATCAGAGCTACATTACGAAAGGAGCTAGTTTATTATGAAGGATATCACAAAATACGTAGTTTTAAACATTTCATTCCTATTTATTTACTACCGTACTTTTTTTCTGTATACACAAATACGAAATACTAGCAATGCTAAAAATAATACCACCGAAATAAATTCCATACTTCGTCGCCATTTCTACAATTGTTTCAATATCATTTCATATAGCCAAAGTGTATCAATCATTTTTTAAAAAATAGCATCAAAAATTCTTAAGATTTTATGAAGAAGTAAAAAAGACTTTGCGCACACCCGCAAAGTCTTTCTCCATTTATAAACCAAATATTTAATAGTATGAATCAACTGAATCGAAACGGAATGATCCTATTTGTTCATTCCTTTAAATTTCCGCTGTATGTTATAAAAAGCGACGCTAGATAATGTTGTGGGCCGATCCTCCAGAAATAGCAGACATTACATCTACAACTTGTTGGAAAAATTGTTTACAATCTAACTCACCACGGTGTAATTCCTTATATAATTGTCCATCTTTCATGAAGATAACACGTTTACAATAACTTGCCGCAAAGGCATCATGTGTAACCATTAAAATTGTTGCATGATCATATTCATTCAATGATTTCATACTTTCTAATAAATCAGTCGCTGCTTTTGAATCAAGCGCCCCTGTTGGCTCATCTCCAAAAATCATACTTGGATTTGTAACAATAGCACGAGAAGCTGCGCAGCGTTGCTTTTGTCCGCCAGATATTTGATAAGGAAATTGATTTAAAATATGATCAATTCCAAACTTCTTCGCAATTTCAAGTACGCGTCGGTCAATTTCATTTGCTTTTATCTTTGATAATGCAAGTGGTAACGCAATATTCTCTTTTACTGTTAACGAATCTAGTAAATTATACTCTTGGAAAATGAAACCTAAATGATTGCGGCGAAATAAAGCCAATGTATCATCATTCATCTTTACAATATCACTTCCATCAATGAAAATCTCACCGCTCGTCGCATGATCAATTGTAGAAAGAACATTTAAAAGAGTCGTCTTACCGGAACCAGATGGTCCCATAATTCCAACGAACTCACCTTCTTTTACTTCCAAATGAATGCTCTTTAACGCTTCAAATTGATTTCCACCTGTATCATATATTTTTTTTATATTTCTTGCTTCTAGCACTGTTTTCATCTATCATTCCTCGTTTCTTCTATTCTTTCTTTCCACTCTATCTACTCTCTACTTTTGCCACTATCGATGTTTCTTACAAAAAGAGGTCAGTTATGTAAGGGCTTTTAGTAGAAGAAAACGAAATACAGCTTTGCGAAATAACTACTTTACTACTGTAACACCAAGGATCAAGAACCATCCATTCATTCTTCTTACAGGAACATTACATTTCTGTAAGATTAAACAGCACCTATATCATTGTACATGGAATGTTAAATGCGGTTATTTCCTTCCTGCTACTCTAGAATCCAAACTTTGTAAAAGTAAAAAAGCTGTTCTTCCCCTAGAAGGAAAAACAGCTTTTCATTTTCCCTCTCCCCCTTTAGTCGTAAACGTAAACACCCACGCTAATAAATCTGGAAATACAGTCGTGTTTAAAGAGTAAACAACGAATTGTCCTCTTTTTTCATCTTGAATAAATTCAGCAGTTTTAAGTGATGCGAATCAATAATTAGACATTTAGATATTTATCTAAATATCTAACCAACAATAAATAATTGTAAATGATTCACATGTATCTTTTTACTTTTTCCACTTTTGTCCTATACTGTTTAGTAGCACTTATTGCAACATAATGAAAAGACAAGAAACACATGTTACACTATAGCTACAATGGCTTTTGGAGGAGGAATATACATATGTATACAGTTTTAATCGTTGAAGACGATCCAAATATTTCATCTTTGCTTCAATCTCATATTCAAAAATATGGTTATGAAGCTGTTATTGCGGAAAATTTCGATGATATTCTAGAATCATTTAACGCTGTAAATCCACATCTTGTCTTACTTGATGTTAATTTACCTAAATTCGATGGTTTTTACTGGTGTCGTCAAATTCGTCATGAATCAACCTGTCCTATCATTTTCATCTCTGCTCGTGCAGGTGAGATGGAACAAATTATGGCAATTGAAAGCGGTGCGGATGATTACATTACAAAACCATTCCACTATGACGTTGTGATGGCAAAAATAAAGGGACAATTACGACGGATTTATGGCGATTATGCACCAAATATTTCTGAACGAATCGTTGAAGTAGAAGGATTAAAATTATTCCCGGAACGACCAGAAATGCACTTTAAAGCTGAGCAAGTTCTTCTTACAAAAAAAGAGGCCATTTTGGCAGAAATGCTTCTAGCGAAGTTCCCACGCACAGCAAGCCGTGAAGATTTACTAGCTGCACTTTGGGATGATGAAAGCTTCGTGGAAGAAAATACATTAAATGTAAATATTACACGCCTTCGTAAGAAGTTTAATGAACTTGGCATTCAAAATGGAATTGAAACTGTGCGCGGATTGGGATATCGCTTAAATGCAACTTGGAGTGAATAAGCATGAGGTTATTTTTACGTGATCATTTTGCATTTTTTCTACTATATGCTTTAAATTTCGGTATCATTTTCATATTATATGACGCTGTCGATGGATTTCAAAATAACAAATTTTATTTTATCGTACTAAGTTTATATTTATTTATTTGCTTCCTTGCTTATCGCTATGTTCGCAATCGGAGAATGTATCATCGTTTAAGTGAACCACCCGATAAACTGGAAGATGCATTTATTGAAAGAGCAACAGCTCCTATGCCTCATAGTGTAAACGAGCTTGTTCGCACACAATATCGTTTGTTTCAAAAAGAATTGCAAACGTATGAAGTAAAACAACAGGAACATCAATTATTTATTAATCACTGGGTACATCAAATGAAAACTCCCGTTTCTGTTATGCAGCTTATGGTTCTAGAAATGGAAGATGAGCAATTAATTCCTAAGTTTAAAAAGGAACTCGATAGATTAAATCAAGGACTTGATATGGCATTATATATGGCAAGATTAAATAACTTCCACGAAGACTTCCATGTTGAAACCATATCATTGAAAGAGATTGTAACGAAAAATATTAATGGATTAAAAGAGCTATTGATTCGCAATGGAGTCTTCCCCGTGTTAGAAGTGCACTCTGATTTTAAAGTTGCTTCTGACGCGAAATGGTTGAATTTCATCATTTATCAATTAATGACAAATGCTGTCCGCTATTCGGGAGAGCATGGGAAAAAAGTTTTCTTATCTGCCTATTCTAATGGGACAAACATTGTTTTAGAAGTGCGCGATGAAGGTGTCGGTATTCCAAAAGAAGATATTCGCAGAGTATTCGAACCATTTTATACTGGAAAAAATGGTCGCACATTCGGAGAGTCTACCGGCATGGGCCTTTATATTGTAAGCAAAATTTGTGATTATTTAGGCCATTCCGTAACGCTCGATTCTGAAGTAGGCAAAGGCACTTCTATTAAAATTATTTTCCATCATGCTGTAAATAACGTATCTGATGAAAATAAGACGGTGATAAGTACATGACAATAGCATATTTCACAAAAGTGTATGAGGATTCATTCTCATACACTTTTTACAGCAAGATTTTTTGTTCTTTTATAAGGAGGCATACAGCATGACATTTTGGCAATTCGCATTAAAAAATGTAACACGTAACTCAAGAGCTTATTTCGCTTATTTTGTAAGTAGTGCGTTTTCCATTGCCACTTTCTTTTCATTTGCAGTGTATTTATTTCATCCTCGATTACAAAATATGAGTACATCAGATGCCGTAACAAGCTTAATGATTTTATCAGAAGTGATTATTGTCGGTTTCTCATTTTTATTCCTGCTTTATTCCATCGGTACTTTTTTAAAAGTGCGCAAAAAACAGTTTGGTATTTTAACCGTCTTAGGGATCTCACAAAGACAATTAAAGCGTCTTATATTTATGGAAAATATGTTAATTGGAGGATTGTCTATCTTTTTTGGGATACAATTCGGACTCGTTTTTTCACAATTTTTCTTGCTTGTAACAGCCAAAATCACACACGCATCTGGTCTATACTTATATTGGCCCACTGGTGCGATTATTTTAACTATAACAATCTTTCTTGGTCTCTTTATTGTTGTCTCAACTTTTACTCCTATGCTTATTCGAACAAGAAAAGCAGTACGCTTACTAAAAGAAGGGAATATGAAGCAGAAGGAACGTAAGCCTTCTATATTTATTTCTCTTTTTGGTATTACTTGTTTACTTTTAGGATATATATTAGCTGGCAATCCAAAATACTTTCTATCACTCGGCTTAGAAATCGGAACCATATACATTGCTTCTAGCGTTTTTGTTATTCCAGCACTCGTTACGATTGGAACATACCTTTTCTTTTCTCAAATTAGTTTCCTGCTGATTCGTATATTAAAAAGACAAAGAAAATTTTATATGAAACGGATTAATATGCTGTGGATTTCTGATTTAGCAAGTCGTATTCGAACCAATATTAATATGCTCTTTATTGTAGCAATGCTCTCCGCCCTTGCATTTACAATGATTACATTCATATATGGATTAGGAAAATTTATGAAATTTGATGTAGCAAACAATAAGCCATTTCCTTTCACTTATATTTCATATGATGCCAATCCATTTGCCTCACAGCATATGAATTGGCTAGAAAAACGACTTAGTGAAGAACAGTTTTCCTATAAAAAATTGAAAACTGATCTATATGAAATTTCATTGCAAAAAGACGAAACCATCTCATACGACCGAACTGCATATGTACTAAAGGAAAGTGATTATAATAAACTGGCAGATGCTTTAGGCTTGAAACACCTTTTTGTAAAAGACAATGAAACATATGTACTACCTGGGCATGGTTATCAAAATGTATTGAGCCCTCTGCAAAAAGATCTCAAGCAAACAAACATTACGCTGTCCCAGGCTTCACTTACATTACAAATAAAAGGATATGAAACATTCAGTGTAATACCGACTGGATTAACATCACAATTACTAATTTTATCTGATGATACTGTCCATGCATTATCCAGCCATATGAAGCATATGACACTATATAACTTTGCTGTACAAGATTGGGAAAGGACACACGTAATCGCTAGGGAATACCTTGATAAATTAACGGCAGATCGAAAAAGTATTGCATCGGAAGAGCCTTTATATATGATGGAAGAAGCAAGTGATACATTATATCAAATTAAATTAGGTGCTGCTTCCTTCTTCTTAATTGGTACGTTCCTTGGTGTCATTTTCTTTATCGGAGCTGGAAGTGTTCTTTATTTCCGTATGTACACCGATTTAGCAAATGAACATGAAAAGTATATTACCATTACCAAAATTGGTCTAACCGAATTAGAGATGCAGCAATCGGCTACGATTCAACTTGCTATCTTGTTTTTTGTTCCTTATATTATGGCTTCCATCCATACAATGTTTGCAACGAAAATGCTACAAGAAGTGATAAACTTATCATTATTTACTGAAGTTACAGTTGTTCTCATTATATTTGGAATGGTCGAGATTCTCTTTTTCTTCTTAATTCGTTCCTTGTATATACAAAAGTTATCGCAGCACATTAAGCTTTAAAAAATAGAAAGGTGAATTCTTATGGAAGAAGTATTGCATATAAAAAATGTCTCAAAAGTGTATGAGGGTAAGGTCCCTCATACTGCTTTAAAAAATATTAATTTACATGTAGATAAAGGAGAGTTTGTTGCCATTATGGGGCCTTCTGGGAGTGGAAAGTCCACTTTCTTAAATGTAATTTCAACGATTGATTCTCCTACTGCTGGTGAAGTATTTATTAATGGCAAACAGCCGCATACGTTCCGGCGTGAAAAGCTTGCTGTATTCCGCCGTCAAGAACTAGGGTTTGTCTTTCAAAACTTTAATCTTTTAGACACATTAACAATTGGAGAAAATATTGTCTTACCATTAACGCTAGACAATGTTCCTTTAAAAGAAATGGATGAAAAACTTGATAGTATCTCAAAGAAACTTGGAATTGATCATATTTTAGATAAACGAATTTTTGAGGTTTCTGGTGGACAAGCCCAGCGAACTGCAGTAGCTCGTGCGGTCATTCATCATCCATCTCTTCTACTTGCAGATGAACCGACGGGAAACCTAGATTCAAAAGCAGCCATCGATGTTATGGAATTGTTTACAAAACTCAATAAAGAAGAGAATGCTACGATTTTAATGGTAACGCATGATCCTTTTGCCGCAAGTTATTGCAATCGCGTTATCTTCATTAAAGATGGAGAGCTTTATAATGAATTACATCGCGGATTGTATCGTGAGAAGTTCTATCAAGAAATATTAGATGTATTAGCATTGCTTGGCGGAAGACGCGGATGACGTTTTTGCAATTTGCATTTAAAAATGTAACGCGCAATTCGAGAGCTTATTTTGCTTACTTTGTAAGTAGTGCATTTTCCTTTGCTGTGTATTTATTTCATCCTAAACTTAAAAATAGTGAACTCAATCAAGCCCTTAACATCTTGATAGCTACTTCCGAAGTTGTCATTCTCTTCCTCTCCTTTTTCTTTTTGCTATATTCTATTGGTACCTTTTTAAAAGTACGCAAGAAACAATTTGGCATCTTAACTGTTTTAGGAACATCACAAAAACAATTCATACATGAAAAACGTTCAGCATGATCTCGAATCCGTTCAGACGGAGCATCCTCCATTTCATGCTACTGAGACCAGCAATTCACTGTATCAATTAGGAGTTGCCTCTTTTTTCTTAATTGGTACATTCCTTGGTGTAATCTTTTTCATCGGTGCTGGAAGTGTTCTTTATTTCCGTATGTACACCGATTTAGCAACTGAACATGAAAAATATATTACCATTACCAAAATCGGTTTAACAGAATACGAGATGAAACAATCTGTTACCATTCAGCTTGCCATCTTATTCTTTGTTCCATATATTATGGCTTCTATTCATACATTTTTTGCAACAAAGATGCTGCAAGATATATTAGGCTTATCCTTATCTGCTGAAATCACAGTTGTGCTAACGATTTTTGGATCGGTTGAAATTCTCTTTTTCTTTTTACTTCTCTCTCTATGCAAAAATTATCACATCCTATTAGATTATGAATAAAATAGCCTTGTGCGTCACACACAAGGCTATTTTTAATAGTTTTTGTTAGCAGCCGTAACCATATCCGCCATATCCGCAATAGCCGCCGCCGAAGCAGCTAGCTCCGATAATAATTAACAGAATAAACAATACAATTAAAAGCGCAAAGCCGCCTCCGCAACCATGATGTCCATGCCCATGTCTGTTATCGCACTTTTCACTCATTTGCTCTATTCCTCCTTTACTATCATTCGTAACAAGATCTCCAATCTTGCTCTAAATGAGGGGATTCAATTTATATTATGTTTTTGGGGCAAATGGGAAGCTTGTTTGGCACAAAAACGGGCTTGTGCTCTTATGTACAAAGAAAAAGAGGATCCGCTATATGAATCCTTTTTTTATCTCTTATATATAATATGTTGCTTTGTTATTTCCTCTAATCTCTCGCGGTTCACAGCATATCCAAGCCCAGTAGCTTTCGGAACAATCACTTTTCCATTCTGAAGCGTTACTTCTGGCAAAATAATATCCTTCTCCCAATGTCTATTAGAAGCAGAAATATCTCCTGGAATCGTAAAGTTTGGAAGCGATGCTAATGCAATATTTTGTGCGCGTGAAATTCCCATTTCAACCATACCGCCGCACCAAACTGGAATGTTATGATTCCTACAATAATCATGAATTTGAATGGATTCCGTAAGTCCTCCCACTCGGCCCGGCTTAATATTCATAATGCGACAACTTCCAAGTGTAATTGCTACTCTTGCATCTTCCAAGCTATGAATACTTTCATCTAAACAAATGGGGGTTTCCATTTGTTTTTGAAGCTTGGCGTGATCCAAAAAATCGTTATCCGCTAACGGCTGCTCAATCATCATTAATTGAAATTCATCCAGCCTTTTTAACCGCTCAATATCCGCTAACGTATACGCAGAATTCGCATCTGCCATAAGTGGTATCTTTGGAAAAACTCTTCGTATTTCCTTTAGCAATTCATAATCAAGTTCCGGCTTAATTTTCACTTTAAAGCGCTGATACCCTTCTTCTGCGTACGTTTCAATTCGTTTCAACATATTGGGAACTGTATCTAACCCGACTACAACCCCTACTTCAATTTCTGGCTGTGTTCCCCCAAGTAAAGTTGCTAATGACTGATTATGACGTTTCGCATATAAGTCCCATACAGCCCCTTCTATTCCTGCTTTCGCCATATGGTTCCGTTTTATATGTTGAAAGAGACTAGGAATTTCATCTGGGTGCATAATTTCAAGCTTTAGCAAATCTGGCAATAAAAAATCTCGAAGCATATGAAGTGCTGTTGTGATTGTTTCTTCCGTATACCACGGTTCTGAAAAGGCGACAACTTCTCCAAACCCGATATATCCGTCCGTATCCTCCAATTCAACTACAATGCTTTCCCGTCTTTCATATGTGCCATAACTCGCAGCAAAAGGAATAACAAGCGGCATTTCTGTTACATAGAGCGTTGCCTTGTTAATTCTCATTTATTTCTCCTCCAAAAGCTGCCTTAGTTCACGTCTTAATAATTTTTTTGAAGCATTACGCGGTAACTCATGTAAAAAATAAACCGCTTTTGGCACCTTATACTTTGCCAATTTCTCTTCGCAAAAATGAATCATTTCTTCCTCGGTAACCTGCCCCGCTTTTACAACAAATGCAACAGGTACTTGTCCCCATGTTTCATCAGACTTTCCAACGACACCTGCTTCTAAAACGAGCGGATGAGAAAGTAATACCTCTTCAATTTGCGCAGGATAAATGTTTTCGCCACCTGAAATAATTAAATCACTGCGACGATCTAATACATATAAAAATCCTTCGTCGTCTACATAACCAAGATCACCAGTATGAAGCCAACCATCTACAATTGTTTCACGCGTTGCATCTTCACGCTTAAAATATCCTCGTGTGACGTTAGGACCTTTCACAACAATTTCTCCTTCTACATTTGCAGGCATAACCTTACCGTCCTTCTCAATGCGAAGTTGACATGGGAAAAGAGGTTTCCCTGCAGAACCAACTTTCGTTAACATATAATCAGCAGAAAGCGTACAAATTTGTGAAGATGTTTCTGTCATTCCATATGTTTGATATACTGGAATTCCTTTTTGTACACATGCTTCTAAAAGGGGCTTTGGTGCCGGTCCTCCGCCTAATAACATGCAGCGTAAAGAGCTTGGATATGTTTCATTTCCCAGTCTCTCTAACAAATCTGTCAACATCTTTGCAACAACTGATATAATGGTTACCCCTTTTGTTTGAATGGCTTGATGAATAAAATCTGGGTCATATTTGGGAACTAACAATACTCGCATACCGTACATAATGTTTTTCATTAAAAGAGATAATCCGCCTACATGAAACATTGGCATACATGCTAACCAACAATCATCATCGCGAAGCCCTAAATTCAGCGAAGAACCCACAGCACTTGCCCAATGGTTCCCATATGTTAAAATAACTCCTTTTGGCTTGCCCGTTGTTCCAGATGTATAAATGATTGTCATTGCCTCTGCTAAAGAAAATTCCTCTTGAATCACCACAGACTGCTTTGGTCCGTTCTCCACTTCCTCAAATGTGTAGACAGGCACCTGCTCTGGTTCAAATATTTGATCAGTTAATAAGCAAATCACTTCAGCATCTTCCATTTGCCAAAGTAGCTCTTCTCTTGAAAGACGTGTATTTAGTAATACAGCTATAGCTCCTATATAAGATAGTGCATGAATCACTGCAATCATTTCCATACCATTTTTCATCAGAACAGCCACTTTTTGACCTTTTTTTATTTGTAAGTAAGCAAGGTTTTCACAAACAGATACTACTTTTTCATGTAATGCGAAGAAAGTAATTTTCTCCTCTTTTGTTTCAATTGCGATGCGATCCGGTGTTAAAAATGCACGTTGCATTAGCCAATTGGGCATTGTCTCCATTTCCAATTCTCCTTCCATGAAAGAAAGAGACTTGATGTGTATCAAGTCTCTTATTCTGAACGAGCTACTTCCGCATGGGAAAGTAAAAATTACTCTTCATGCGAAAGAACATTAGCCGTCAGGGATAGACATTCGATTCCGCTTTTGATCAAGGGAAACGAGGGAATTGTCCGAAGTCTGGACGGCGTTTTTCTTTGAACGCGTCACGACCTTCTTTTGCTTCGTCAGTTGTGTAATACAATAACGTTGCGTCTCCCGCTAGTTGTTGAATACCAGCTAGGCCGTCCGTGTCTGCGTTGAATGCAGCTTTTAAGAAACGTAATGCCATTGGGCTCTTTTCTAAAATTTCTTCTGCCCATTTTACTGTTTCTTCTTCTAATTGATCTAGTGGTACAACTGTATTAATTAAGCCCATATCAAGCGCTTCTTGTGCGTTATATTGGCGACATAAATACCAAATTTCACGAGCTTTCTTATGACCTACCATGCGAGCTAAATAACCAGCACCGTATCCACCATCAAAGCTTCCTACTTTCGGACCAGTTTGTCCAAATACTGCGTTGTCTGCCGCAATTGTTAAATCACATACAATATGAAGTACGTGTCCACCACCAATTGCATAACCTGCTACCATTGCGATAACTGGTTTCGGAATTGCACGGATTAAACGTTGTAAGTCTAATACGTTTAATCGAGGAATTTTGTCTCCTCCTACATATCCACCATGACCGCGAACTTTTTGGTCGCCGCCAGAACAGAATGCACGTCCACCTTCACCAGTTAAAATGATAACGCCGATATTTTCATCATCACGCGCATGTGCAAAAGCATCGATTAACTCCATTACCGTTTCAGGACGGAATGCGTTATGTACTTCAGGGCGATTAATCGAAATCTTTGCGATACCATTGTATGTGGAATAAATAATATCTTCGTAATTGCCTTCTTTTATCCATTCGATAGCCATTACTCTTACCTCCTTTTTGTTGTGCTAATATAAGTTCAACTTTCTCTAAAAAAAGAAAGCATCACCGTATGGTTTTTAAAAATCCCTCTACTATTGTACCAAACTTTTGCGGTTGTTCCACATGAATTGCATGGCCTGCTTTATCAATTTTGACAAATTTCGCGTTTCGGATGCGTTTTTGCATATTTTTTAAGATTAAAAAAAACTTTTTGTCATACTCTCCACTTAGTAACAGAACAGGCATCTTCAGTCCTGCCAGCTCATTCCACCAAGAAGGCTGAGCGCCTGTCCCCATACCTCTTAAACTATTTGCAAGTCCCCTCGGATGATTTGCGAGCCGCTCTTTTCTTACTGCCTGCTTTATGGCTTGTGGCAATGTTTTTTGCGTTGCAAATAAAGGTATGTTTTCCCAATGATTTACGAAGACTTCGATTCCTTCTAATTCAATTCGCTCTGCCAATTGTTCATCCTTCATGCGGCGTGCTTTTCTGTCCGCCTCTGTTTCGAGCCCAGCTGTACAGTTTTCTAATATAAGTGATTTTACGCGCTCCGGATACAAACACGACATTGTAATGGCAAGTCTTCCGCCCATTGAATATCCAAGTATATGCGCCTTTTCAATTTGCAAGTGATCGAGCAACTTTGTCATCTGCACCGCCACATTTTGAATATCATAATGAACTAGGCTTTCAGGGCTTTCCGTTTTCCCATGTCCTACAATATCAACAGTGATCACTTGAAACTGTTTGCTCCATAAAGGAAGAAATGACCGCCATGTTTCCATGCTTCCTGTAAAACCATGAAGGAGCAATAATGCCTCCCCACTTCCAGCCACTTCATATTCATACGCCACACCTTCTAGTGTTACTTTCATTCCGTGTCACCTTGCAACATGTCTTTGATTTCTATTACGGATTTTGCCCACAATTTACGATGCAACTGTACATTTTCTTCTCGATTCGTACAAATTTCCACAACATGTAATCCTCTTTCTATTATTCCTTTTTGTACTTCCTCACGAAATGCTTCCCAGCCACTTACGCGAACAAATGAACCACCGTACATCTTTACAACATGCTCATAATCAAGACCAAGCGGTGTTCCAAATAGCGATTCAAAATGCTCTTTTGACTCATATTGTGGTAAGAATGAAAAAATACCTCCACCATCATTATTCACAACAACAATAGTTATATTTAAATCATGTAATTTCGCTGCTAAAAGACCATTTAAATCATGATAAAATGATAAATCACCAATTACTAATACAAGTGGTTCACAAACAGTGCTTGCTCCTAATGCAGTGGAAATAATTCCATCAATACCATTCACACCACGATTGGCCATCACATGTATTTTTTTCTCGTTTGTAAATAAAAATGTATCTGCATCACGAATTGGCATACTGTTACTTACAAATAATGTCGCACCTTCTGGTAATATACGAACAATATCTGTAATCACTTTTCCTTCAAAAGCAGTATCATATGCTTCAACTTCACGAAGTGTTTCCTTTGTTTTATCGTTTATATGTTTCCATTTTTTGAACCAGTCATTCTGTTCTCGTTTTTGCATATGTTCTGTCATCGCTTTGCAAAATGCCACATCGCTTGCAGAAACAACTTCTGTTGTCATTAAAGCTGGGTCTCGCCACTTTCCAGATTCATCTACAATGATATGAACAGCACTCTCTTGTTTTTTTATATATTGCGTTAATGCTTTTGATACAGGCATACCACCAAAACGGATGATGATATCTGGCTTCCACGTATCTTTTAATAATTCATTTCGCAAAAAGGTATCATAGCAATCGATAATCATTGTTTGATTATGGCTTCCAGTCCGAAGATTTGAAAGTGGGTCCGCTAAAACTGGGTATCCTGTTTTCTCCGCAAACTCCGCAATCACTTCTACAAGCTCTAGGTGACTATCGTCTCCACAAACAATAAGCCCCTTTTCTAGACGTGAAAGGCGCTTTATAAGAGAACGGATATATTCACTCGTTAGCGTCATGCTTCCTTGTTGAACCCTATTCGTATATTCTCCGCACCCTTGTTCCCACAATCCATCTAACGAAAAGTCTGGAATAAGTGGTTCGCGAAGTGGGAAGTTCATATGGACAGGTCCCATTGGTGCAAAAGATGCACTTGCCACAGCACGTCCAGCTGCCATGCGAACATATTGATACATTGGCTCTCTCGCTTCTGGAAGTGCCATTTCCATAAATTGTTTCACAAATGAGCCGTATAAATTGAATTGATTCATTGCCTGCGGTGCTCCTACATCTCTCAATTCATGCGGTCTATCTGCAGTTAAAACGAGTAGGGGTACTCTTGCATGATACGCTTCACAAACAGCTGGATAATAATTTGCTGCGGCTGTTCCCGACGTACATAATATCGCCACAGGCTGTTTTTTCGCTTTCGCCATACCGAGCGCGAAAAAGGCCGCGGATCGTTCATCTACGTGTAAATATGTTTTTATTTGTTCATGCTGCTCCATTAATAAGGCTAGCGGTGTTGATCGCGAGCCTGGACTAATGACAACATCACATACATTTAGACGCGCTAGTTCGTCAACAAACGCGCCTAAATAATATGATAATGCTTCTATATGATTATTCATTTCATCAATTCCTCCAAAGCACCAAGCATCGGTCTAAACTTCAAACTTGTCTCTTCATATTCAAGCTGTGGGACAGAATCCATTACAATGCCACAGCCCGCAAATAAGGATGCCTTTTCACCATTTAATAATCCACAGCGCAATGCCACTGCAAATTCTCCGTTCCCTTGCTCATCCATCCAACCGATTGGTGCCCCGTACAATCCTCTATCTAATAATTCAACATCACGAATTAATTTCATCGCTACGTGACGAGGTGTGCCACCAAGAGCTGGCGTTGGATGCAATTCTTCTACCAATGTTAAAAGGGAAGCATCCCCCTCCGCTTCAACAGGTGTATATAAATGAATTAAATTTTTCGTTGTTAATAATCCTGGACTCTCTGGAATATTAACAAATTCGCAATGTTCCTGTAATACACTACGGATCATATTTACTACATAACCATGCTCTACTAAATTCTTTTCATCATGAAGGAGCATTTCGCCATTTTTTTGACTCTCTTCTATAGAATTCCCCTGCCCAATTGATCCAGCAAGGCACATAGAAGTGAACTTATTCCCTTCTTTACGGATTAATCGTTCCGGTGTCGCTCCTAAGAAGCACGCTCCTTTATAATCAAAAGAAAATACATAGCAATCCGGCTGTCCAATACGAAGTGCTTCTAGCACGCGAGCAGAATCAATTTGTTGGTCTATTTCTAATTTAAGTTCTCGCGCTAATACCACTTTCTGTATGTTTCCCTTTCTCATTTCCTCTTGTACTTTTTCAATTGCATGCATCCATCCTTGCGGGTCTACTTCCACTTTAGAAGTAACCGTTAATCGCGATTCTTCAAGCGGATATTCACTTTCTTGTAAAATTCTTTCCTCTAAAGAAGAAATTTCTTCATATTTCTTATCCGCAGAATCTTTAGCCGAAACAAAAGTATTTATCGTAAGCCATGCTTTTTCGTTTTTTACTGTTAATAAAAAGGCTGGCAATGAAAATGTTGTATCTTTAAATTCCTTCCAAAGCTCCGTTTGTTCCTTTTCTGGATCAAATGAAAAACCGCCAAATAAAAGCGGACCTGTCCCAAATTCATACGCTTCTCTTTGAATAACCGCCTTCTCTTGTACTCTGTTCCACTGCTGACGAGCATCTTGAAAGCGTGCATTTGAAGAGTTTACTATGTTGAAAACAGAACCAATCCCCGCAAATATAACGCGCTCTGCTGGATCTGCAAAATAACATCTATGCTCGGATGCAATCCTTTTTCCTGCCGCATAAAACAGCAACGGATCTATCCAATCTATTTGTTTTACAAAACTAACCAATGTCTGTTCATTTGTACTCTTTTCAATCGCTGTAGTGAGTACTTCTTGCAAGTCTTTTTGTTTCGTTTGAATCACAAAGTCTCCCCCCTATGGGCGAAAAATAGTCATAAATACGCTTGATTTTAAGATACACCTCAAACGAAAGTCATGTCAACGATTAGCATTTCTGAGAAATTCGTCTGCTCTTCCTAAAAAATAAACGTTGACACTATATAATGCTTTTTTCTACACTTAAGTGTGTACATTATGTGACCAAGGAGGAATCAAAATGGAAATGAAAGTCGAAACGAATTCCTCTCCTATGGCGCCAAAACCGAAGAAACAGACAGGTTGGCGCATTTGGTGGAGTTTATTGCGTCCTCATACATTAACTGCTGCGTTTGTTCCTGTTTTTATTGGAACAGCTTATGCAATGCAAGTCGGCGGTATAAATCAAATACACCTTCCTCTTTTCTTTATCATGCTTCTTGCTTGTCTTCTCATTCAAGCAGCAACAAACATGTTTAATGAATACTTTGATTACAAAAGAGGATTGGATCATGAAGGTTCAGTTGGGATTGGCGGAGCGATTGTCCGCGACGGTATTAAACCAAAAACTGTATTGAACTTAGCCTTTGGATTTTTTGGTATTTCCATTCTATTAGGCGTTTACATTTGCATGAATTCTAGCTGGTGGCTTGCAGCAATCGGCCTTATTTGTATGGCTGTTGCCTACCTTTATACAGGTGGTCCACTTCCAATTGCGTACACACCATTTGGGGAATTAACAGCTGGATTATTTATGGGCGTTATTATTATTGGAATTTCATTCTTTATTCAAACTGGAACTGTAACATCAGAAGTTGTTCTCTTATCTATCCCAAATGCAATATTAATTGGTGCTATTTTACTTTCAAACAATATTCGCGATTTAGATGGAGATAAAGAAAACGGTCGTAACACATTAGCAATTATCGTGGGACGTGAAAAAGCAATTGGTGTTCTTGCTTCGATGTTTATCGTTTCTTACATTTGGACAGTTGCACTTATCATCGTTGGAATCGTATCTCCATGGATGCTCATTGTATTCTTAAGTGTCCCGAAAGCATTTAAAGCAACAAAAGGCTTTATTGGAAAGAGCATTCCAATGGAAATGGTACCGGCAATGGTAGCAACAGCGAAAACAAATACAATTTTCGGTTTCTTAATGGGAATTGGATTACTACTTGGATATTTCTTATAAAAAATGAGCTGCTTATGCGGCTCATTTTTTATTTATCGGCGGTTCGGAGCAATTTATCGGCGATTCATCACTACTTATCGGCGGTTCGGGGCAATTTATCGGCGATTCGACACCACTTATCGACCAACCGACAAATTTCAACATAAAAATCCACCTCATAATTCCTACATGCAAGGCTCATACTACATAAGGAAACCGAATTGTAGGAAGGTGGATACGATGTTAACTCCACAACAAATCAATCATTTTAGAGCCATATTAGAAAAGCAAAAACAAGAATTAGAACAAACGTTGCAAAATCATGAAAATGAAGATCGTGCTTCTGAGCGGGAATCAGTTGGCGAACTATCCGCTTATGATAATCATCCAGGGGATATGGCAACAGAATTGTATGAACGTGAAAAAGATTTTGGGCTCATTGAATTTTGGAACAAACAGCTCCAAGATACAAAGCATGCTTTAGAAAAAATCGAAGCAGGCACATATGGTATTTGCGAAGTTTCGGGCGAACCTATTCCGCTTGAAAGGCTAGAAGCAATGCCTACTGCCACAGCATGCATCGAGCACACAACAAATCAATTCAATACAAGAACACGGCCAGTTGAAGAAGAAATTCTAAAACCGTCATTTAGTAGACACGACAAAGATCGTTCTGTCCAATACGACGCGGAAGATGCTTGGCAAGATGTCGCCAATTATGGAACATCCGAAACACCTGCTGATTTAGAAAGACGAGATTCCAAAAACTATAATGAAATGTATATCAATGGTGAAGAACACGTCGGATATGTTGAGGATTTCGAAAATTTCATCGGAACAGATATACATGGGAAAAACCCACAAATTTTTGCGACAGAAGAACATGAAGAATATGAACAGATGCTGGATGATTTTGAAGAGCGTACTTTTAAAGGGGAATTATCTATTAATGAATCGCACTTTAAAGAATAATAAAAAAGCATTCCGAGAGTCGGAATGCTTTTCTTCGCTAGCTAATTAGTTTTTTGTAACGTTAGCAGCTTGTGGTCCACGGTTACCTTCAACGATTTCGAAAGATACTTCTTGACCTTCTTCTAAAGTTTTGAAGCCTTCGCTTTGGATCGCTGAGAAGTGAACGAATACATCGTCTCCACCTTCAACTTCGATAAAACCGAAACCTTTTTCGCTGTTAAACCATTTAACTTTACCAGTTTGCATGTTCATGTACCTCCTAATTAAAAATGAAACTATGAATCCACATGAAAAGGTGGATATAAAGGACATGAATGCATAACAAGCGTAAAGCTAGAATTCCACGTGCTTTATTTCCGTACCACATTATGTAGCTCAATAGTGATTTCACTATATCACGCTATACCGAAAACGTCAAATGACAACACTTTCATTCTCAAACTTTTTTCTACATTACGCAGCAGATTGCTCCGTGCGCATATGTATTTTCTGTAAACTCCCAATTTTTATTATCGCCTTATTTTTTTGTGCAATAGTACTATCCATTACAGAGGTGAAAAGAATGAGGTCTCATGAAATTGAGTATAAACTATACGGCGATGATATGCAGTTTGTAGCAATTGAATTAGCTCCAAAAAAAGCGTCATTGCAAAAGCTAGTGCAATGATAATGCTGAAAGATCATATTGAAATGGAAACAATTTTCGGTGATGGTTCCGGTCCTTCTCCCGGTTTATTCGACAAACTAATGGGCGCTAGTAAACGTCTTATTGCAGGAGAAAGCATGTTCATGACTGTATTTACCAATACTGGTCATGGTAAGCGTCACGTATCATTTGCTGCACTATATTCGGAAAAAATTGTCCCTGTCGATTTAACAGAATATCAAGGAAAAATAATTTGTCAAAAAGATGCGTTTCTTTGTGCAGCGAAAGGCGTTTCCATCGGAATTGAGTTTACAAAAAACTAGGAAGCGGTTTCTTCAGTGGTGAAGGTTTCCTCATGCAAAAACTTGAAGGTGATGGCCTAGCTTTCATGCATGCAAGAGGTACGATCTATAAGCGAGAGTTACAGCCTGGCAAAAGATTACGTATTGATACAGGTTGCCTTGTTGCAATGACAAAAGATATTCATTATGATATTGAATTTGTTGGTAACGTAAAAACAGCACTATTTGGTGGAGAAGGTCTATTCTTCACAACACTAGAAGGCCCAGGAACAGTTTGGATTCAATCCTTAACACTTAGCCGCTTAACAGGACGAATTGAAAGCCCTGCAGTTCAAACTAGCGGTGAAGGTAGCGTTTTAAGTGGAATAGGACGACTTTTAGATGGAAAAAAGTAAACATAAGAGCCCGATTAGTGAGGGGTCATAGTCAGTGGGATAAAAAAAACACACTGATGAAAGTTTCACCTTACCTTAAAGCACGCAAAGAATGATTTACCTCTCCCACTCATATATTGAATTATACTTCTTCTTAAGGAGGGCTTCTTACATGCGAGCTCCTTTATCCTTCGACAAAGATACTGCTATATTGTTAGCCTCTTGCTGTGAGCTAGCATATGAGCAATATAAATATAATGGCATTTTCAAAATACCTGACGGGTTTCAATATGTACAAGGCATTCAAGCGAAAGCGCTTCAAACGACAGAATGGTTCGGCTTCATAATAGAATCTGAGGATACGATTATCGTGGCATTCCGAGGGACACAAACAGAAACAGATTGGATTACAGACTCACTTGTCCATCAAAAACCATATCCCTATGCACTAAATAGTGGAAATGTTCATCATGGTTTCTTGTCTACTTATGAATCTTGCCGCGATACTATTATGGATATGCTTGTTTCCTTACCGGCACATAAAAAACTTCTCGCTACAGGGCATAGTCTAGGAGCAGCACTTGCTACACTACACATATTAGATGCGCGCATGAACACCGCTTTTTCCCAGTATGGTCTCTATAGCTTTGCCTCACCAAAAGTTGGTGATATGGCTTTTCGCAACTACTATAAATTACAAGTGGCTAGCAGCTTTCGATTCGTAAATTTATTTGATGTAGTCCCTCTTCTTCCCCCACGAAAAGTACATTTTAATGAACAAGATTGGGAATATACACATGTTCATCACAATATGACATTTACTAAAAATACAAAATCTATTACACATAATCACTCTATCACGACATACAAAACTTGTCTGACTTCTCATTTCTAACTAGGTGATAATTGGAAATGAGAAGTCAGTATATTATAATAATATATGCAACTACTTTGGGATGAGGGGATTACGCATGGTTAAATATTTCTTCGCACTTTTTCTAATCTTCATTTTTGTTGTTACAGGTTTCTTTACATTCTCATATTTTGCTACAGAGGAATATAGTGGTACTGGTATATTATATTCCATAGTAAACAATACAAAACCAGCTTTGTAACTCTAAAGCTGGTTTTATTTATCATTTATAAGAACGAGTCAAACGATTAAAATGCACTTAAATAGTAAAGTACAAGTATCATACACTTCTTATGATTGTTTTACTTGATCTCCTATTCCCCAAATCTCTTTACTATACTGTAAAATGGTACGATCACTTGCAAAATGTCCTGATTGTGCAATATTCATAATCGACATTTCAAGCCATTTTCTTCTATTTTCATACGCTTTTCCAACCTCTTCTTGTCTTTCAGCATACGGGCTAAAATCACGAAGAACAAAATATTCATCATTTTGGATGATAAGAGAGTCGTAAATCACTTCGAACTCTGCTCCAGCTTTTGCAAAGAAGCCATTTGTTAACTGATCAACTACCTTTTTAATATGCCTGTTATGATGATAATAATCGTTCGCACGATATCCACCATTTTGGTAATAATGAAGTACCTCTTCTGCTGTTAACCCAAAAATAAAGCACGCCTCATCACCAACACGATCTCTTATCTCAATGTTGGCACCATCTAATGTTCCGATTGTAATCGCACCATTCATCATAAACTTCATATTTCCTGTTCCTGATGCTTCTTTACTCGCCGTAGAAATTTGTTCACTTACATCTGCTGCTGGAAATATGTCTTCTGCTAAGGAAACCCGATAGTTTTCTAGAAAAATAACTTTCATATATTGACTAACATAAGGGTCATCATTTACTTTTCTAGCAAGTTCATTTATTAATTTAATAATCTTTTTTGCATAGTAATAACCTGGTGATGCTTTTGCTCCAAATATAAATGTGCGCGGATAAAATGAAAAACTAGAATCTTCCTTTAAACGATTATATAGATATAAAATATGTAATACGTTTAAAAGCTGCCTTTTATATGCGTGTAATCGTTTCACTTGCACATCAAAAATAGAATGTGGATCAATAAGAATCCCCATTTTATTTTGAATACGTTCTGCCAAAATATTTTTACGCTTCTGCTTAACCGCATGTAATTTTTCTTGAAAAACAGTATTATTTTTAAAGCTTTGTAATGCTTCTAACCGAATCGGTTCTTTTTTCCATCCTGTTCCAATCACTTCTGAAATAAGGGTAGTCAGCTCTGGATTTGCTTTCATAAGCCAGCGCCGATGTGTAATCCCATTTGTCTTATTATTAAACTTCTCTGGATAAAATTCATAAAACAAACGCATTTCACGCCGTTTTAAAATTTCCGTATGAATTTTAGCTACACCGTTTATACTATAACTTCCAACAATCGCCAAATGAGCCATCTTGACAAGATCATGCGCAATAATCGCCATATCTTCAATCCGCTTCCATTCATATGGATATCGCTCCCAAAGCTCGTGACAAAAACGCTCATTAATTTCTTCAATAATCATATAAATCCGTGGTAATAGTGGCTTAAAAATATGAACGGGCCATTTCTCAAGCGCCTCTGATAATGTAGTATGATTTGTATAAGAAATAGTATGTGTTGTAATATACCATGCCTCTTCCCAAGAAAGCTTCTCCTCATCTAACAATATACGCATAAGCTCTGGAATTGCTAAAACGGGATGCGTATCATTAATATGAATTGCAATTTTTTCATGCAAATTCTGGAGCGTTCCATTGCGTTCCCTATGCATACGAATAATGTTTTGTAAACTTGCTGATACTAAAAAATATTGCTGTTTCAACCGTAATATTTTTCCCTCATCATGAGTATCATCGGGATATAAAAATTCTGAGACAACCTCAGTATCACGCTTATACTTTAAAACATCTTTACAATGTTGTGGAAACGGAACTGGCTCTGCATTCCAAAGCCGCAGTGTATTTACTGTATCCGTTTCATACCCTACGACTGGAACATCGTAAGGAACAGCCATAATCACTTCAGCACCTGTATGTCGAAACTCGAGACGACCATTTTGTTCTATCGGCTCTACATGTCCAAAATAACTCACTTCTACCGCTTGATCATACCTTCTCACTTCCCACACATTCTCATGAAGAAGCCATTGTTCTGGTAATTCCACTTGATAACCATCAACAATTTTTTGATCAAATAAACCATGCTTATACCTGATGCCACATCCATGTCCTGGAAGATTTAACGATGCTAATGAATCAAGAAAACAAGCGGCAAGGCGTCCTAATCCTCCATTTCCTAACCCTGCATCTGCTTCGCTTTCCTCTAACTCCTTTAATGAAATACCAAGTTCCTTAAGTCCTTGTTCACATATATTACGGATACCTAGATTAAGCATATTACTTCCAAGTAAGCGTCCAAGAAGAAATTCAATGGACAAATAGTACACTTGCTTTTGATTTGCTGTTCGATATTTTTCATTCGTCGCAATCCATTGCTGATTCATATACTCACGTACCATGTGACCAAGTGTATTATATTGATCTCGACTTGTAGACTCTTTGAAACTTTTTCCGTACATCGTTTCTAGTTTTTCTAAAAACGCTGCCTTAAAGCTTTCCACATGAGTAAACATGTTTTCACCACCTAAGAAAGTTTCAGCAAACGATTATATAAATCCTTATAGGCAAGAGCTGATGTTTTCCAGCTATGGTCTTCTGTCATCGCTTGCTTAACAAGCTGATTCCATACTGCTGGATCCTCGTAGTACCGCAGTGCACGCCTCACTGTATACAACATGTCATGTGCATTAAAGTTTGTAAACGTGAAACCATTCCCAGATTTCGTCTCCACATGATACGACTTTACAGTATCATTTAATCCCCCCGTCTCCCGTACAATTGGAATAACACCATATGCCAATGCAATAAGTTGTCCAAGTCCACATGGTTCGAATAACGAAGGCATTAAAAATAAATCACTGCCTGCATATACTTGATGTGCTAATTCTTCATTAAATCCGATATACACCTTTACCTTTTCTGAATATTCATACGCCATCCACTCAAAAAATTGCTCATATTCTGAATCTCCTGACCCTAAAATAATACACTGCACATCTTCTTGCATGATTTCTTGAAAAACAGCGCGTACTAAATCCAGACCTTTTTGCTTTGTCAGCCGTGTTACCATTGAAATAATCGGTGTATTCTCTTTTTCTGGTAAACCGAAATAATGCTGTAATGCCCATTTATTTTCCCGTTTGGCATATAAAGTATCCACATCATATGTGGCTGTAATATAAGAATCTAGACGTGGATTATATACACTCGTATCAATTCCATTTACAATGCCGCTTAATTTATCATTATATTTACGCAATAAACCATCTAACTTTTCACCAAAAAATTCATATTGAATCTCTTCCTTATACGTCGAACTAACTGTTGTAATATGGTCCGCTGCAATAATGCCGCCTTTCATAAAATTAATATTCCCATAAAACTCAAGCTGTTCACTATTGAAATATTCATCACCAAGCTCTAATAAATCATGTATCACTTCCCGCGGAAACACCCCTTGGAATTGTAAGTTATGAATGGTATACACTGTTTTGATTTTTTCATATAACGGGTTATCTTTATATTTTTCATGAAGTAAAAAATTGACCATCGCAGTATGCCAATCATGACTATGAATAAGATCTACTTCAAAATCAAGATATGGAATACTTTCTAATATGGCTTTTGAAAAGAAAGAAAATCGCTCTCCATCATCGTAATGTCCATAGAGAGAATCTCTTTTAAAATAGTATTCGTTATCGATTAAATAATACGTAATCCCGTCTTGTTCCCCTTTTAAAATACCGCAATATTGATTTCGCCATCCAAGCGGCACATGAATCACTTTATGAAGTTTGAAAGATTCTCGTAAGTTTGCAGGGATGAGACTATAATTTGGAAGCATAATCCGAACATTTACTCCAAGCTTCTTTAATTCTTTTGGGAGCGCCCCTGCAACATCTGCTAATCCTCCCGATTTAATAAACGGTACACATTCTGATACTGCAAATAAAATATTCACGTGTTATCCACTGCCAAAAAGCATCTATTGATTTCGCCCTTCTAGCAGCTTCCTCCCTTCACATTTTCATTCCATTCTTTATGAGCAAGTAAATCCCTATTTCATAGGGATTTACTTGCCAGACTATTTACGAATAGCTCTTCATTGTTTGACTTCTTATTTGTCCCTTCTCCACAACAAGTGGAGAACCAGACGCCCCTGTTAATATTACACCATCCTCGATTTTAACATCCTTATCGATAATAACCCCATCTAATATACAGTTATCTCCAATCTGACTCTTTTGCATAATAATACTATTACGAATGATTGAACCTTTTCCAATCTTTACAGAACGAAATACGACACTATTCGTAATTTCTCCTTCAATCATACTGCCATTTGCAATCATTGTATTTTTCACTTTCGCTCCCTTTAAATACCGTGTTGGCGGTTCATCTTTTACTTTCGTAAAGATTGGAGCCTCCTTTGTGAATAATTGTTTCCAAATAGCAGGCTGTAAAATTTCTAAACTATGTTTATAATAACTTTCAATTGAATCAATGATCGCGACATATCCGGTATGCTCATATGTGGCTATATATAATGATTTTCCTCGTTTCTCTTTCACTACATCAAATAAACTATAATGTTCTTTACCTTTATATGTCTCAAATAAATCTACTAATAGCTGTTTCTTCAGCACGTAAGTTTGCAAAGAAATACCTTCGTGGCATACTTCAGTAATATCTGCCCCTATATGTATATGCCTCTTTAACACTGCTTGAAAATTGAAAGACGTAACAAGATGACTATTTGTAATCACCACATATTCTTGTCTACTGCGCAGAAAATAATCAATATGTCTCCGAAAATGTGCAAAAGACCCAAATTCCTCTTGATCACATTGGCAATTCGGGGGAAATAAAAATAGGCCGTCACGTTTTCTATCTAAATCCCATTGTTTCCCTGATCCGAGATGATCCATTAAGGAACGATTTTTATGACTTGTAAAAATCGCTACACTATGGATATGGGAATGAACCATATTAGAAAGCATAAAATCAATCAGACGATAACGTCCTCCAAACGGTAATGCTGCAAGCGAACGATGTCCTGTCACATTCCTTAAAGAAGGAAAACTTCCTGTTGCATTAATAATTCCTAACATTGTTTCTCCCATCCATCTCATCCCCTTATCTATATTCCTTCTGCAATCAATACAACATCGTCGGTATTTTTCTCTGATCGAATCACCTCTCCATCTTCAATGACCATACCGGGCCCAACAATTGCTTTTTCAATGACAACATTTTTACCGATATGAGCCCCGGGCATCACAACTGAATCGATCACTTTACTTCCTTCATCTACTGTTACACCTTGAAAAAGCACAGAATGCCTCACTTCTCCCTCAATAATACATCCTTCATTAATCAGTGATTCTTCTACTTTGGCTGTCTCAGAAATGAACTGCGGTGGTTCATTTGGATTAACAGAATACACGCGCCATTCATGATCATTTAACTGTAATAAAGACTCATCACGAAGTAAGTCCATATTTGCTTCCCATAAGCTCTTTACTGTACCAACATCCTTCCAATATCCTTGAAATGGATACGCAATTAATTTTTTCCCTTCATCTAATAAAAGTGGCAGTACGTCTTTTCCGAAATCATTACTAGAGTCCGGGTTTCGTGCATCCATCTCTAAATACTCTTTTAAAATGGCCCAATTAAAAATATAAATACCCATTGAAGCTAAATTGCTTTTCGGAAATTGTGGTTTTTCTTCAAACTCGACAATTTCCATCTCTTCATTTGTATTCATAATACCGAAACGACTTGCTTCATCCCATGGCACTTCAATAACAGAAATCGAAACATCCGCTTCTTTCGCAATATGGTAATCTAGCATTTTGCTATAATCCATCTTATAAATATGATCCCCTGATAAAATCAAGACATATTCAGGATTATATTGCCGTAAAAAATTCATATTTTGATAAATGGCACTCGCTGTGCCCGTATACCATTTCACTCCAGACGCTTCTGCGTATGGAGGCAAAACCGTTACTCCGCCATTCACTCGATCTAAGTCCCATGCATTTCCAATCCCTATATAATTATGAAGCTCTAATGGTTGATATTGCGTCAAAATCCCCACTGTTTCAATTCCAGAGTTGGAGCAATTACTTAATGTAAAGTCAATAATTCTATACTTACCACCAAAAGGAACAGCTGGCTTCGCTAAGTTTTTTGTTAATGCACTTAAGCGACTACCTTTTCCTCCGGCTAGTAGCATTGCTACGCAATTCTGCTTTTTTACCATCTTGTTTTTTGCTCCCCTTTCTCATTTTCACTGGTCTTAAAATAGAGACGCCAAATGGTGGAATTGTAATTTCTACATGAGCAGTTTGATTATGATATGGCTGTGAAATGCTTTTTAAACGCTTTTTATTTATTTTTCCTGAACCACCATATGCTATCGCGTCACTATTTAAAATCTCGTTATAATATTGAAACTCTGGTACGCCAACCTTATACTTTTCGTACACAATGCTAGTAAAATTGCATATCACAATCAGAACATCATCTTCTCTATCTCCTTTACGAATAAACGAGAAAATACTTTGCTCTTTATTATCAGCATCAATCCATTGGAATCCTTCATGAGAATAATCGAGCTGCCAAAGTGGTTTAGAACGCTTATACAATGCTATGAGTTCTTTAAAGTAATCATGCATATGACGATGCATTTCAAATTCATGTAAATTCCAATCTAAATCTTCAAGATCTTTCCACTCATCAAATTGTCCAAATTCGCCTCCCATAAACAATAATTTCTTTCCTGGATGTGTAAAGAAATATCCATATAATAAACGAAGTTGTGCAAACTTCTCCCAATAGTTTCCTGGCATTTTGTTCAGCAATGATTTCTTTCCATGAACGACCTCATCATGTGAAAGAGGTAAAATAAAATTTTCTGAGTAAGCATATAATAAAGAAAATGTCATTTTTTCATGAATATATTTTCGATACTCTGGAGCACACTCCATATATTTCAAAACATCATTCATCCAACCCATATTCCACTTATAATTAAATCCTAATCCCCCTTCATAAGTTGGAGCAGTTACAAGAGGCCAAGCTGTTGAATCTTCAGCAGTCATTAGAAATTCGCCATCTTCTGCAAATACTGCTTCATTTAATTCACGCAAAAAAGAAACTGCATATTCATTACTCTGTGCTTTCCCCTCTTTCTCCCAATACAGCATATTCGCAACTGCATCAACACGAAAACCATCAATATGATAATATTTCATCCAAAATAGTGCATTTGAAATTAAAAAATTCCTTACCTCTCGCTTTCCTAAATCAAAGTTTGCCGTTCCCCAAACACGATTTTCTTGTACATCTAAATCTCTATATTCATAGGTTGGTGTTCCATCGAATAAATATAAGCCATGAGCATCTTTGCAAAAATGCCCTGGTACCCAATCTAAAATGACACCGATTCCATATTTATGACATTCATCGACAAAATACATAAAATCATGCGGCGTGCCGAAACGACTTGTCACTGCATAGTATCCCGTCCCTTGATATCCCCATGACCGATCATATGGATGCTCAACAAGCGGCATAATCTCAATATGAGTAAAATGATGATTTACCATATAAGGAATCAATTCCTCTGCCATTTCACGATATGAGTATAAAGAACCATCTTCTTTCTTTTTCCATGATCCAAAATGCAATTCATAAATTGCCATTGCTTCTTTATAAACTGACTTTTTTTTCTTTTTACGAAACCAATTTTTATCATTCCATTCGTATCCCTCTATATCCAAAATAACAGATGCCGTATTTGGTCTTACTTCTGCATATGTTGCATAAGGATCTGCTTTCAAAATCACTTCGCCATTGATGGTCTCAATAGCATATTTATATATTTCTTTTTCTTCTATTTGAGGAATAAATAGCGACCAAATCCCCGCTTCTGTCACTTTTTGCATCCTATGTTGCTTTTCATTCCATTCATTAAAATCTCCAACAACACTTAGATTTTTAGCACGAGGAGCCCATACAGTAAAACTTACACCATGCACTCCATTTTCTACTGCAAGATGTGCTCCAAATATTTGATAGCTCTCATAACATTTCTCTGTATGAAATTGTTCTAACCTTTCTTCTAAACAATGTATGGCACGCAATATGTTCACCTCACGAAGATGACAGAATTTTTCAATACATTCAACATTCGCTATAGGGATGAAATATCCTTGTTCCTTTTGAAATAAATATCCGTTTTTTCATAACATTTGAGAGAAAAAACATCACCTTATAAGGAAATATATCGAAATTTGACGAACATTTTCCGAAAACGCTTTAATGATTGAGAAGAAATGATTAGGATATATCGGCAATTTCAACAAATTGCGTCACTTCATTAACTATTAAAAAAAGAGTCCGCCCAAAAGTATAACTTTTGGGCGGACTCTTTTTTATCCTTCTCCAGCAAAAAGGGATATATTTTGGGGATATACAACAAGAACTAGAAAAGGAATTTATATAAAATTTAGAAGCAGGAAGCAGTTCCCCGCTTCTAAATCAGTTATTAACTATCTTATAATACTGGTGCCATTGTTTCTTTCAATACTTTTACAGAATGAGCGAATTTTGCTTTTTCTTCTTCATTCAACTCGAGCTCAACAATTTCACGTACACCTTGACGATTAATAATAGCAGGAACACCTACATAAGCATCTTTCTCACCATATTGGCCTTCAAGGTATGCAGATACAGTTAATACGCTGTTCTCGTTGTTTAAAATTGCTTTTGTTACACGAAGTAGTGACATACCGATTCCATAGTAAGTTGCGCCTTTACGCTCGATGATATGATAAGCAGCATCACGAACATTGACAAAGATATCTTCTAAATCTTTTTGGCTGTATTTTTCTTTGTTATCAGACATAATTTTTTCAATTTTTTGAACACCTATTGTCGCATGACTCCAAACTGGAAGTTCAGTATCACCATGTTCCCCAATGATATATGCATGAACATTGCGTGGATCCACATCGAAGTAATCACCCAACATGTAGCGGAAACGAGCAGAGTCAAGAGTTGTACCAGAACCAATTACACGCTCTTTTGGTAATCCAGATTCTTTCCAAGTTACATAAGTTAAAATATCAACTGGGTTAGTTGCGATTAAGAAAATCCCATCGAAACCAGTATCCATAATACTACGAACAATTTGCTTAAAGATTTTTGCATTTTTCTCCACTAAATCTAAACGAGTTTCACCTGGTTTTTGTGGTAATCCAGCTGTGATACAGACAATGTCAGCATCCTTACAATCTTCATAGCTACCTTTCCAAATCTTTGTTGGTGATGGAGCAAATGGTACCGCATGGCTTAAGTCCATCGCTTCTCCTTCTGCCTTTGCTTCATTCACATCTACAAGCACGAATTCTTCAGCTACACCTTGGTTAATCATGGAATAAGCGTAACTACAACCTACAGCTCCTGTTCCTACTAATACTACACGATTAATGCCTTTTTTCATTGTGAATTCCCCTCTCTATGACTAACATTTATTATTGTTGTTTTAATAATTAATTAAAGTACTAATTTAATGTTGTTTAACTTCCTTACACTCATATTGTAGCATAAGTAATTGTGAAAAAGTTCACAAATTATGACCTATTTGTGAACTTTTTCACACATAGTAGAAAGTTATACTATTACCCATGAAATCAATTCCATTTTTTCGATCTGCCTGCTAATTGTAAAAAAACAATTAGTATATACATATACTTCTTTTTCTCCTTACCTGCACGATCTCGATACCTTCCAAAGCTTATGTTCTTTATGGAATCCCTACTTGATATTCCATTTCTTCTCAATAGTCTGCAAGTAATTAGATTTGATACAATAAAAATGAGGTGAAATAATGAGGAATTCGTAAGAGAGCAAAACAATAACCATTCCTATTCTTTGGAGTATTTCTTTAATAATTGCTACATTGCTAATATTTTTTATAACAAGATTAAATCTATGGACCTTAATTATTTGATCCCGCTATTTCAGGGTAGTAAGACTCCCACCTCAAGATTCAGAGAGCAGCAAGGAAGATAGGTGGGAGTAGGGCTGCCCGTAACAGCCCGATTGGTGAGGGCCCATAATCAGCGAGGGATGAAGCCCCCCCACTGATTAAAGTTTTACTTTATTTTCTATAATCGATGTTGGATGTATCATCGCTTCACTCTTAGCAGTTAAAGCCAAAAAACTTAGCATAATGATCTTTTGTATGATATTAAGTAGTATATGTTTTATACTATTAACCATTATTATATTTTTACTATTTCAGAAACATGAAAAAAGAGATAGCATAATGCTATCTCTTTCATATGACCCGTACGGGATTCGAACCCGTGTTACCGCCGTGAAAGGGCGGTGTCTTAACCACTTGACCAACGGGCCAAATTTCTGGCAGAGAAGAAGGGATTCGAACCCTCGCGCCGCGTTAGCGACCTACTCCCTTAGCAGGGGAGCCCCTTGAGCCTCTTGGGTACTTCTCTATAATGGCTCCGCAGGTAGGACTCGAACCTACGACCGATCGGTTAACAGCCGATAGCTCTACCACTGAGCTACTGCGGAATAATGGTGGGCCTAAATGGACTTGAACCATCGACCTCACGCTTATCAGGCGTGCGCTCTAACCAGCTGAGCTATAGGCCCACAGAAGAAAAAGCGGGTGAAGAGAATCGAACTCTCGACCAGAGCTTGGAAGGCTCTTGTTTTACCACTAAACTACACCCGCATAAAATTGTAAATGGTGAGCCATGAAGGACTCGAACCTTCGACCCTCTGATTAAAAGTCAGATGCTCTACCAACTGAGCTAATGGCTCATTTTGAAAATGGTGCCGGCTAGAGGACTTGAACCCCCAACCTACTGATTACAAGTCAGTTGCTCTACCAATTGAGCTAAGCCGGCTTGCTATTTCAAAATGGTGGCTCGGGACGGAATCGAACCGCCGACACGAGGATTTTCAGTCCTCTGCTCTACCGACTGAGCTACCGAGCCTTTATATGATGGCGGTCCCGACCGGGGTCGAACCGGCGATCTCCTGCGTGACAGGCAGGCATGTTAACCACTACACCACGGGACCTTGGTTGCGGGGACAGGATTTGAACCTGCGACCTTCGGGTTATGAGCCCGACGAGCTACCAGACTGCTCCACCCCGCGATGATATATAATATGAAAATGGAGGAGGTAGAGGGATTCGAACCCCCGCGCGACTCTCGCCGCCTGTCGGTTTTCAAGACCGATCCCTTCAGCCAGACTTGGGTATACCTCCATATAATTTAATTTAAGTGGTGGACCTTGTAGGACTCGAACCTACGACCGGACGGTTATGAGCCGTCTGCTCTAACCAGCTGAGCTAAAGGTCCTTTATGGTAGCGGCGGAGGGGATCGAACCCCCGACCTCACGGGTATGAACCGTACGCTCTAGCCAGCTGAGCTACACCGCCATAAAACTCATATAAAGTGGAGCCTAGCGGGATCGAACCGCTGACCTCCTGCGTGCAAGGCAGGCGCTCTCCCAGCTGAGCTAAGGCCCCATGTTTTTTTAGTATCGGGAAGACAGGATTTGAACCTGCGACCCCCTGGTCCCAAACCAGGTGCTCTACCAAGCTGAGCCACTTCCCGAAAGAGAACGCGCCCGAGAGGAGTCGAACCCCTAACCTCTTGATCCGTAGTCAAACGCTCTATCCAATTGAGCTACGGGCGCATATGGTGCCGAGGGCG